>NZ_VPCW01000019.1:0-41739 GCF_013418015.1 Acinetobacter sp. YH12211 | reverse complement strand
TGTTTCTGTGCTTGTACTTTTGATTTAAATAATCTGATTCACTTGAGATCAGCTTGCCTAGACCACTCCCATATACTTCACCATCAGAATCCACAAAGGCTTCTGAATAACCTTTATCAACACCTACGGTTTCCTGACCACAATCCTGTGTTTCAACTGCATCATAAGTTGAGTGAACTTCAACATTACCGTTTTTTAGAATGATTCTAAGTGTGCCTTGTGGCGCAAAATCAACAGTGGTGTTTAGTGGAATTTTAATGGTTTGTCGAGGGACTAGACTCGGCACTTTAAGCCAACATTGACCATTTAACTCAAAAGTTTTACACATATCCGCACGAACAATAATTTGATTATGTGTGTGATTAACACCATGCTTAAAGTGATTACGCATTTGACGATGGAGGAAATTATCAGTCATCCATTCATCTTTTTTAAGCAAGGTGTATAGTCTTTTTTGTTCATTATTACAGGAGGTGCGTTTTCGGATCGCCTGCTTTACTTTGTCTTTTGATGCTTCTCGATAGGCTTTAATATCACCTACGCAATCACGTAGCGTTTCTTTCCACGCATTTGCAGAAACACCAAAGTCACGACTTTCTTTCATCCACGCATCACGAATAGCTCTGTCACTGATATTCAAACCTGAAATAGCACCATATTTAGCCCACACCTCGCTACGAATACGACCAAGTAAAACAGCTTGTTTCTCAAGCTGTTTGTACTTTTGCACATTCAAGTTTTTACAGTGATGAATGCGTGTTAATTTCACAAAGTCATGCCTAGGTTAAGGGATTGGATAATCAATAGATATGGATGCTAATATACCAAGACACTCACCTAAAATACAAAAGATAATCATTTAAATCTCTAATAAATACCCACCTTGCCACTACTGAATCGACATAGACAAAATGAGCACTTATGCAAATATTTGTCTATATTTTTAGTTATAGTTAATTACTCTGGAGCATCATCTACACGGTTTTTTGTTCACAGTTTTGAAAGAGCACTTTTGTAAACTTACTTTTTTAAGTATAAAAATTTCTTATGAAGTAAAATATTGAATAAAACAACAATAAAAAAGCCCCAGTCATTCAACTGAGGCTTTTAGAATCTGGAGCGGGAAACGAGACTCGAACTCGCGACCCCAACCTTGGCAAGGTTGTGCTCTACCAACTGAGCTATTCCCGCATGCGGTGTATAATACATGATGCAAAAATAGGGTCAATCATTTTTTGCATATCGTTGTACTGACTGAATAAATAAACAACATTTTTAGAAAAAACAGCCGCAATCAGCCTAAATTTCATCATAAAAAGTGACTCAAATCGTAAATCGAAGAATCCTCACGGCAAGATGCTGCGAATCACACAGAACACGTTATACTTCAGAGAGCTTTTAAAAAACCATTCGGGGAAAGACAAGCATGAGCTTAGAACAACAGTTGCTAGAACGCTTAGCCGTTTTCAATCCAAGCCATTTAGAGGTAGTGAATGAATCTGCAGGACATGGCGGTTATTTCCCGGGTAAAGAGTCGCATTTTAAAGTGGTGATGGTGAGTGAAGATTTTCAGGGGCTACGCGCCGTACAACGTCATCAAAAAATTTATGCTGCTGTGGGTGACTTACTCGCCCCAAGTAAAATTCATGCATTGGCAATTCATGCCTTTGTTGCATCTGAATGGCAGGGACAAGACACCAGCAGTCCAGAATGCGCCCACGCACCAAAAAAATCGTAATGGATTGAAATAAATGGAAAATTTAGGAATGCTGAATACCATTCACGTTGCTGCAGCGGCTTTATTATTATTGGTGCTGTTTGTACGTGCCATGACTTTGTTTAAGGGCACACAAAATAACTCGCCTAATCCTAAAGCGTGGACAGTCTTTGTTGCATTGCAACATTCAGCACTGACGTTGATTGTAGTGACAGGTGTCATTGCTTTGTTTTTAAAAGACTTTCAAGTCGAAACATGGTTTTATGCCAAAATTATTTTATTTTTGGTGATGCTGTCATCTTTAATCAAAGCGTATAAAAAAGATGACAGTATTTTGTTGATTCAACGCCGTGTTGGTTGGGGCTTAGCCTTAGTCGCATTTTTTGCCATTTTAGGTTTGGTGATGTTAAAGCCAAGCTTTGGCTAAGTCAGCAGATCTTATTGTGGATGTTGCTCGTGGGTGTGAACTCACGAGCATTGAATGTATGTAAATATTGGCAAAAGATTGGCTGCATATTTGAGCACTGGTGAATTGTTAGACATAATTCGGCAAGAATATTTACAGCTCAGTTAAACTGAAGTGATGTTACAACAAAAATTGAAAAGAGGGGCGGCAATGCGCACACGTGTGGTGTTTAATCAGAAAGGTGGTGTTGGAAAATCCAGTATTACCGTCAATTTGGCTGCAATCAGTGCGCATCAGGGTTTAAAAACATTGGTGATTGACCTCGACCCGCAAGCCAACTCCAGCCAATATTTGTTGGGTGATGATGCTACTTATTCTGCCGACAAGCCTGCGCTTGAGCCCAACATCGAAAATTATTTTGAAGAAGTGTTGGGTGCAAACCAATCCAAAGGTTTACTGGGCAATGCTTTGGGCTCAATTTTAAAAAACCGCAGCAAAGGTTTAGAAGCTTATGTGCATCAATCGCCATTTAAAAATTTGGATGTGATTCCTGCGAGTCCGCAATTGGGTGGCTTGGCACATGCACTTGAATCGAAACATAAAATTTACAAGCTGCGCGATGCCTTGCAGCAATTGTCCGATCAATATGACCGTGTATTTATTGATACTCCGCCTGCGTTTAACTTTTTTACGCTCTCTGCCTTAATTGCTGCAGATCGGGTGCTCATTCCATTTGACTGCGATGTCTTTTCTAAACGTGCTTTGCAAAGTTTGATTGAAAATGTGTTGGAAACTCAGGATGACCACAATGCAAACTTGCAAATTGAAGGCATTGTGGTGAATCAATACCAAGCACAGGCCAAGTTACCGCGTGAAGTGGTGCAGCAACTCAAAGATGAAGGTTTGCCTGTTTTGAATAGCATGTTGCCGCCTTCGGTGTTGATGAAAGAATCACATCATAAAAATTTGCCATTAATTCATTTGGCAACAGATCATAAATTGACGCAGGCCTATCAATCGTTGTTCAATGAAATTGAGCAAGCGTGATACAGAGGTAGACATGAAAACATTTGCAATTGGTCTTGTCGCGGCAAGTAGTTTATTGCTAGGGGCTTGTGCGACCACAGTGAAACCTAGCTATGTGTCGCCTACACATTATCAGGCTTTGAATTGCCAACAATTACAAAGCGAATATAACCGTATTCAGCAATATATTGAAAGCGGTGTTGAAGCACCGAAACGTACAGGTGTTGGTGTGGGTATCGGTTTAGGCGGTGGTTGGGGCAGCCGTGGCGGTTGGGGCGTTGCACCGAGTGTTTCTGTCAATATGGGACAGTCATCCAATACCAAAAGAACAGAATTGGCACGTCTTTTAGGTGAGCAAGAAGCCATTGTGCAAGCAGCAAAATTTAAAGCTTGCCCGATTATTGTTAAGCCCAAACCTGTAACATCTTAAATTTTAGGATTTGCGAATATTTTGTCTATGGTGCTGCCATTTGTGCAGCACCATTGCTTAAAAAATGTAGCAAGATAATTCAAGGTTGATCTCAATCTAATATTTTAAAAACAAAAACTTAATTTTATTTTCTGTTTTATTTACACCCTTGGGTCAGTCCTGCTAGATAGAAAAACTTGTCATTTTCAATGGCTTTCATATAAGGTGTGCTCCTATTTTTTGATTTGCATGCTCTGGTGTTTATGATTGAAAGTTGGCTCTTTGTCCTAGCAATGATTGCGGTCTTGATGATTCCTGGCCCGACCAATGCGCTATTGGCAAGCTCAGCCCACCAACAAGGCATTGCCAAAACCAGTCTGCTGATTCCCGCAGAGTTTTTTGGTTATATGTATGCCATTAGTCTGTGGGCGTTATTCATTCATTTGAGTGCGCCAATTTGGCCTTATTTGATTGATATTCTGCATGTTTTAAGTGCGGGCTATGTATTTTGGATGGCTTTTCATTTATGGAAGCAGTCACATTTAGAACAACATTGTCAAAAGCACTCTGCCATTCGCCCTGCACAATTATTTTTTTCGACTTTTAAAAACCCGAAAGCCTTGTTATTTGCGGCAGGTATTTTGCCTACAGAAACATGGGATAACCCGACCAACTTTGCCATGGTCTATGTCTTATTTGGTCTGATTTTATTGCCAACAGCGTTATTTTGGATGTCTTTTGGGCGAGCAGTTTTGGCGCGAGAAACCAATAAAGTGACGGCAGATTTGTTATATAAAGGCTCGGCTTTGCTGTTGGTGGTGTGTATGCTGCCAGTGGTAGCACGTTTTTTCTAAAGATTTAGAGATTTTTGGTGAGTTGAGCACTCATCTCACCTATTTTGAATGGATAAGGGCAGCACTGTTCAACAGGCATGCCCAAAGAATTTCACAACTTAAGCAGTTTTTTTCTTGAGTTTTTGGCGAATAAAACCAATCACCCCAGGCAAGACACTTAAAATAATAATGCCGAAAATTAAATGGGTGAAATTGTCTTTCACAATTGGCATATTGCCAAACAAATAACCGAGTGTAATAAACGACGCGATCCAGCAAAAAGCGCCAATTACGTTATAGGTTAGGAAGTATTTATAATTCATGCTGCCTGCACCCGCCACAAAGGGCGCAAAGGTACGCGCAAAAGGCACAAAACGCGCAAAAATAATGGTTTTTCCGCCGTGTCGCTCAAAAAACTTCTGGGTTTCGATCAAATGTTTTTTATTGATAAAACGTGATTCCAGCTCAAAAACCCGTGGACCAATATATTTACCAATGTGGTAATTCAAGGTGTCACCGAGTACCGCAGCAGTAAACAATAAAATACCCAAAATCCACGGATCCATCACTCCTGTCGATGCAGCCAGTGCGCCTGCTGCGAACAGCAAACTATCGCCAGGTAAAAACGGCATGACCACCAAGCCTGTTTCTACAAAAATAATCAGGAATAAAATAGCGTAAATCCATACCCCATATTGGGTGATGAATTCGAGCAAATGCTCATCGACGTGTAATATAAAATCAATCAGTTCCATGGGAAAAAACAAGCGAAAGTGTGCTCAAATCCTAGCAGTCCACAGGCGGAAAGTCAGTATGAAAAGGTAAATAATTTTCACAGTGATTTTAGGGATGCTAGACCAGCCACATCGGTTCTTTTTCGTTGCATAGATGCAACAACATGTCTTTTAAATGCGTATTTATCCTGAATTTTGAAAAAACTAAGATGTATTTGTCTTCAAGAATGAATCAAAAATATAGGTGATCTGATGTTTAATCCAAATGTTGTGTTAAAAAGTGTGGTCGAAAAAGAAAGTGTGCAAGCCATTGTAAGTTTATTTGCACGTGCTTTTTTAGCGTATTTATTTATTGTATCTGGTTGGGGAAAAATTGCAGGCTATGATGCAACAGTGGGCTATATGCAAGCTATGGGTGTTTCAGGTTCATTGCTACCTTTGGTGATTTTGCTAGAACTTGGTGGTGGTTTGGCAATTCTATTCGGTTTACAAGCACGTGTCGTGGGTTTGGGTTTAGGTGTTTTTAGTCTTTTAACTGCATTTTTATTCCATGCTGCACCAGAAGATGTGCTGAATTTTATGAAAAATATTGGTTTGGCTGGCGGTTTCTTCTACATCATGCTTTACGGTGCAGGCAAAATAAGTCTAGACCATCTTTTGGAAGCAAAAAAGTAAGTCATTGATTTCCACATCAGCTCAACAATTTAAGCAATCTTCAAGAAGGTTGCTTTTTTTATGCCATAGAAAATGAATAGTCTTTTAAAACTTAGAGTATGTGGTCACTGCAATATCACGAAGAAAAATAGCCATTTTTAGGATTGTCTGAATAGTGTGCGCAAGGCGTGGAAAAATGCTAGAATAGCGCGCTTAATTCGTTTGCCTTTCTATAGTTGTTTGTCATGACTACCAATACTCAAATTACTGAAGATCGTATCCTGATTCTGGATTTCGGTTCGCAATATAGCCAGCTGATCGCACGTCGTGTTCGTGAAGCGGGCGTATATTCTGAAATGTATGCCTACGATATGTCGGAAGAAGACATTCGTGCATTTAATCCAAACGGTATTATCTTATCGGGTGGGCCTGAAAGTGTTCACCAAGCGGGTAGTCCACGCGCACCTGAAATTGTATTTAACTTAGGCGTACCTGTACTGGGTATCTGCTATGGTTTACAAACCATGTCAGAACAACTGGGCGGTAAAGTTGAAGCGGGTTCAGTACATGAATTCGGTTATGCCGAAGTCGATATTTTGGTACGTGACAAACTGATTGGTAACTTGCAAGATCGTGAAAACCAATTGCACGTTTGGATGAGCCATGGCGATAAAGTGGCACGCATTCCAGAAGGCTTCCAAATTACGGCTAGCACACCAAGCTGCCCTGTGGCGATGATTTCTGATGAAACACGCCGTTTCTATGGTATTCAGTTCCACCCAGAAGTGACACACACTGCAAAAGGTGCAGAGTTATTGTCTAACTTCGTCCATCAAATTTGTGGATGTCGCGGTTTATGGACACCAGAACACATCATCGACCTGCGCGTAGAGCAATTACGTCAGCAAATTGGCGATGAAAAAGTATTGCTTGGTTTGTCGGGCGGTGTGGATTCTTCTGTGGTTGCGGCATTGTTGCATAAAGCCATTGGCGATCAATTAACGTGTGTATTTGTAGACAATGGTTTGTTGCGCTTGAACGAAGGCGATCAAGTGATGCAAATGTTTGCAGAAAACATGGGGATTCGCGTGATTCGTGCCGACGCTGAACAGCGTTTCTTGGGTGCATTGGCTGGCGAAGTTGATCCAGAGAAAAAACGTAAAATCATTGGTCGTGAATTTATTGAAGTTTTTGCCGAAGAAGCACGTAAGCTGGATGGCGTGAAATTCTTGGCACAAGGTACGATTTACCCAGACGTGATTGAATCTGCAGCCAGCAAACAAGGCAAAGCGCATGTGATTAAATCACACCACAACGTGGGTGGTTTACCAGAAGATTTAGCTTTTGAATTGGTTGAACCATTACGTGACTTGTTTAAAGATGAAGTTCGTAAACTTGGCACGACTCTAGGCTTGCCACACAGCATGATTTACCGTCATCCATTCCCAGGTCCAGGTTTGGGCGTGCGTATTTTGGGTGAAGTGAAAAAAGAATATGCAGACATTTTACGTTTAGCCGATGACATTTTCATGCAGGAACTGCGTGCAAGTGGTTGGTATGACAAAACAGCACAAGCGTTTGCGGTATTCCAGCCTGTGAAATCTGTTGGTGTCGTCGGCGATGGTCGTCGTTATGCATGGGTAATTGCACTTCGTGCTGTAGAAACAGTGGACTTTATGACAGCACGTTTCGCACATTTACCGTACGATTTAGTCGACAAAATCTCTACCCGCATCATGAATGAAATTGCAGACGTTTCACGTGTCACTTACGACGTATCGTCTAAACCACCTGCAACAATTGAATGGGAGTAATTCAGGGATTTCACGAAGCACTGCTTCGTGCCTGAATTACGCCAAGCGCTATGCGCGCGGCAGTCGGGGTTTCAAGCAGCACTGCTGCTTGCCAGTTTTACGCCATGAGCCTATTTTAAAACACCGCTATTTAAAATGGGCGCAAGATGCGCGCAGCAGCTAGGGTTTTTTAAACATACTCTAGCCAAAAACCCAAAAAATGAGCACGTAATGTGCTCATTTTTTTATATCTTTAGATCATCCAAGATTTAACTTCTTTTTTTAAAATCGGTTCGGGTGGCTCAGACATCCCCACATCATAACTGATCACGCAGTTACGTCCGCTTTGTTTGGCTTGGTAAAGTGCGAGGTCGGCTTCTTTAATCAACAGCTGTAAGTCAGTTTGTTGCGGTTTTAAACTCGATACACCAATCGACACGGTAAAATTAAAGCACTTATTTCCTATGCACATTTCATGCTGAGCAATTTTTTGTCTTAAGCGTTCTGAAATCATCAGTGCTTCATCTAAGCTGGTTTCACTAAGCAGAGCGATAAACTCTTCACCGCCAAAGCGTGCCAAAATATCCTTGCGGCGCATTTCTTTACGAGCAATGTCTGCAATATTTTGTAAGACCCGATCTCCAATATCGTGCCCATAGGTATCGTTAATTTGTTTAAAAAAGTCGACATCAAACATTAGTAAGCAGACCGATTCAGATTTAGGCCATGCATGAATTTTGTGTTCTGCCATGTGTACAAACTGACGTCGGTTATTGAGTTGGGTCAGTTCATCGGTGTGTGCCAAGGCTTGCAAGGTATGAAAATTCCAGTCATCCAGCAAACTGCGTAAAAAGTGATGGCGGGCATTTAGGGTGTTGATCCAACTGATATACAAACTCAACAAACATACAGGGATATACACCACCATAAAAACTAAGGCATCCTGCAAATTGGTGAGGGAAATCACCCCCAAAAACATGAGTACGCTCATGACCAATGAATTGTAGACCGCAGGGCGGAAACGCACTTGAATACATAGGTTCGCCATGAGCACAAAAATGACCGAGGCATACACATAAGTGGAAATCCAAGGGCTTTGTGATTGCGACAGGATATAGAACCAAATACCGCAGCACAGTGTGGCGCTGACCGGTAAAATTAAATCTAGCAGGCGAATATCTTTGATCAATTTAAAGCAGAAATAATTGCCAATCAGCGCCAATACAACAGCACTGAGACGGAGTGTGGCCGAGAGTGTAGTGACATCTGGAATGATGAAATAATCGATAAAGAAATACAGCAGGAACGTCATTTGCCCAATGTAATTGACTTGGCGTAAATAACGACGCTGATGTAAATTCTGGTGTTGATAAAAATGTGTTTCAAATTGCGGCGGGAGTTGCGCAGCAGGGTGCTGCAATGCTTTTTCAATTGCTTGTCGGTTTTCAAGATCACACTCAGTTGTTTTTAAAAGTTTTTCTGAGGCTTCCTGATTGCTTAAAATCTTCGAACGGGTCTGTTCCCCCATTCGAGCTTTTACAGACATAGCGATATTTACTCAAATTGACAACTTATAGTGAGGATTATGCGCAAAATGCAGAAAAAATAACCTCCCTAAATTTGGGTATTTTCTCTATTTTTTTAAATTTTGGTCAAAATTATGCCATATATTTTAAGGTGTAGTTCAAGTTTGAACCATAAAAATCAGAACAACAAATTTCATCTTGCTCTTCGTTAGTGATTTACTATATTTAATAGTCAAGGAATTTACAGAAATATAAGAGGTATAGGATGAGCAACAGCAATTATACCGAGCTTTCCAATTCAGACGATTGTGATAAGTACGTCAAGCAATTTATACAGGAATTTCCACTGCGTAGTGCTGAAATTGGGCAGGGAACTTTAATTAAACGTGCTTTACCGAGTCGGCATAAACGCATGATTGGGGCATGGTGTTTTCTAGATCACGCAGGTCCTGTTAATTTTCCACAAGGTGAAGGCTTAGATGTCGGGCCGCATCCACATATTGGTTTGCAAACATTCACCTGGATGATTGAAGGCAGCATTATGCATACCGACAGTTTGGGTACTAAGCAATTGATTCGTCCCAAACAGGTTAATTTAATGACCGCGGGTTATGGTATTTCACATACCGAAGTTGCTCCCGACACCGAAACACACATGCATACAGCGCAACTGTGGATTGCTTTACCTGATGATCAGCGCAATATGGCGCCAGGTTTTGATCATTACCCTGACTTGCCTGTGGTTTTGCTAGATGGAGTGGAATTTACCATCTTAGTTGGTGAATTTTTAAATACCACTTCACCAGTATTAGTACATAGTGAGTTGCTAGGGGTAGATATTTATAGTGAAACCAGCACGACAACCCGTTTGCCGCTGAATCCTAAATTTGAATATGGTTTGATGATGCTGGAAGGCACAGCCACTGTGCATGGGCATGAATTAAACGATGAAAATATGCTGGTGCTTGAACCGGGCTTAACCGAAATTCAGCTAGATTTACATGCGGGTGCGCGTCTGTTGCTATTGGGCGGTTTACCTTTTGAGTCGCCAATTTTGTTGTGGTGGAATCTCGTCGGTCGTACCCAAGAGGAACTCAGCATTGCACGTGAGCAATGGGTCAATCATGATCCTCGTTTTGGCACAATACCAGACTACGATGGACCACGTTTAGAAGCGCCGACTTTCCCCGCAAAAATGCGTGCATCAAAATAAATGATGGAATATCAATCTATAGGGAGCATCTTATGGCCAAGATTGGCACAGCACAGGTACGCAGTTTAGACACGGCATGGCAAGGTCAGATCCAAAGTGGTCAGCACCAATGGAAGGTAGATGAGCCTGAAAAGTTAGGTGGTCAAGATGCAGGTCCTGCACCTTATGATCTGTTATGTAGCAGTTTGGTCGCTTGCACCATGATTACCTTGCGTATGTATGCACAGCATAAGGGTTTGGATTTTGGCAAAATTCAGGTCGAGGCGGACTTCTTTACCAATCAGGAAGGGCAGGAGTGGATTGAACGCCGTGTGCAAACTGAAGCAGCGTTAGATGCAGAATTACAGCAAAAAGTACTGAATATCTGTCAAAAAACACCTGTGACGAAAACCTTGTTACGCAGTGTGGAAATTCGTACTGAATTGGGTTAAACCTAGAGTTGAATCCGTCTCTTATAAAAAGGCATGCAGGATATGCCTTTTTATAATGTTGCGTGAAACAGAAGATATAACAATCACTTAAAACAGATGTAATAAAAACAAAATAGGACGTTTATGATTACTTTACACCACCTTGATCAATCCCGCTCTTTCCGCATTTTGTGGGCGCTCGAAGAGCTGGGTTTGGACTATGAAATCAAGTTTTACCACCGTCAGCCCAATTTAAGTGCGCCCAATGAATTGAAGCTGATTCACCCATTGGGTAAAGCGCCAATTTTAACTGATGCAGAGCAGACCATTGCAGAATCTGCAGTCATTTTGGAGTACTTGCAGCAGCATTATGATACGCAAAGGCAGTTTAAACCGCAGCAGGCTTCAGCACAGCAAGCATATCAATACTGGATGCATTATGCCGAAGGCTCGCTAATGCCATTGTTAGTGATGCAATTGGTGATGACCAATGTGCCGCAGCATGTGCCATGGTTAGTTCGACCAATGGCGCAAAAAATTACTGCAGGTGTTAAAGCAGGGTTTATTCAGCCTCGTTTAAAAGATCATATTGCTTATTTAGAAGATTATTTGGGCAAACATGATTATTTTGCAGGGGATTTTTCTTTTGCCGATATTCAAATGGGTTTCCCGCTCCAAGCATTGCAAAGCCGTACCGGGCATCATTATCCACAGATTGCGGCTTATTTGGCACGCGTGGAACAGCGTCCTGCATTTCAGCGTGCACGCGAACGTGAGCAGCAGTTAATGCAAATCTAGCGATGATTTTTGTGAGTACATTGTTCTATAGACCTAAAAAAAGATGCCGAGGCATCTTTTTTTAATTGATTTTGGTCGATTGATAACAATGAGGCTTAGCGTTTCACGACAATTGAATCAATTCCACTATGCTGCAAAGTTTGCTGAGCAATCACTGCAGCATCGGCTGAATCATAAGGGCCTGAAATCACCCGATACCAAGTTTCACCACCTTCTACACTTTTCACTACATCTGCCGATAAACCATTCAAAATAATTTCGGCACGACGTGCATCTGCAGCATCTGGGTCGGTATAGCTACGCACTTGTAGAATATAGCTGGCTTGTACCACAGGGGCAGGCATTTCTGTCAGACCAACATTGGCTTCGCTGGCCGCTGGCGCCTCTACAGCAGCAGGCGCTTCAACAATGACTACGGTATTCTGTTGCTGTGTTTCAGGCACCGCTTGCTCAGGAATTGGGGTAACCTGTTGCTGTGGCAGCAAATCATAAAAACGATAGTCTTTGTTGGTATCTTCCTGATAATGCTCAGAATTGATTTGCCCTTTAGGCTGTACAGGTGCCCACGGTTTCCATAGCATTAAGGCTACAGCAAAACACAACACGATTAAAATCACCACGAGTGTGCCTAACCACGTTGGAATTAGTGGTTTTTTGGGCTTATTCGGTCGTTCAGATACACCGCGTTGCGTTTTTCCAAACACGTGGACTTCCTCTTGTTATGCTTTTATTTGGCTTTTACATTGTTTCTGGTGCAGAGACACCTAATAATTCTAAACCATTACGCAAGACTTGTTGTACGTTTACTGAAAGCAATAAGCGTGCTTGAGTCAAGGCTGCATCATCATTCAGAACTTTATGCTCATTGTACCAACCGTGGAACAATGCTGCTAATTCTTTCAAATAGTTACCTACCTGATGCGGTTCGTGGCTGTTGGCAGCACGTACTAAAATTTCAGGATACGCAGCCAGTTTGGCTAAAATTTCAGTTTCAGCATCTAGCTCAAGTTTAGCGGCAAACTGACGTGCAGTTGTCGCATTAAAATTCAATTGCGTAGCAGCAGCTTTTTCGAGCATACGACAAATACGTGCATGAGCATATTGAATATAGTAGACCGCATTGTCTTTACTTTGTGAAACGGCCAAATCTAGGTCAAAGTCAATGTGCTGTTCAGATTTGCGCATGACGTAATAGAAACGTGCAGCATCGTTGCCGACTTCTTTACGCAAATCACGCAAGGTCACGTACTGACCTGAACGGGATGACATTTGTACCATTTCACCACCACGCCATAAGCTCACGAACTGCACTAACAGTACCGTTAATTTTTTCGAGTCGTAGCCTAGTGCATCAATGGCCGCTTTCACACGTGAAATATAACCGTGGTGATCTGAACCCCAAATATCAATTAGGTCTGTGTAGCCACGTTGTAATTTATTCAGGTGATAAGCAATGTCTGAAGCAAAGTAAGTGGTTTGACCATTGCGGCGTTTCACCACACGGTCTTTTTCATCGCCAAATGCGGTCGATTTAAACCAGATATTGCCGTCTTGTTCGTATAGATAACCACGTTGATCTAGTGTTTGCAGAGCTTCATCAATTTTTTCAGTCAATGACGCTTCGCTAAACCATTGGTTAAAGGTGACACCAAACTCGCCCAAGTCATCTTTAATGTCGGCCAAAATAGCATTCAGCGCAGCCTGATGGAACACGCGGTAATCATCACCCAAGAGCGTTTGTGAATTGAAAATCAAACCATCAATGTGTTTTTCTTTGTCGCCCGACAAGACCACTTTGTTGCCATCGGCATCGAGCTCTGCCGCATATTGCACATCTTCAGGCACATTGTTATATACATCTGCAACAGGGCGTACATGGCGTTCACCATCCTGTTTTAAAATG
This sequence comes from Acinetobacter sp. YH12211, assembly GCF_013418015.1. Classification (NCBI taxonomy): domain Bacteria; kingdom Pseudomonadati; phylum Pseudomonadota; class Gammaproteobacteria; order Moraxellales; family Moraxellaceae; genus Acinetobacter; species Acinetobacter sp. YH12211. The sequence goes on along the minus strand of NZ_VPCW01000019.1, from coordinate 28,317 downwards.
CTTTGTGCGATGTCTTTAACGTAGTCGCCTTGATACGCATTTTTGGGGAACACCAGCGTTTGACCTGCCAGTTCCAAATAACGCAAGTAAGTTGAGGTTGCCAAAATATCCATTTGACGGCCAGCATCATTGACATAGTATTCACGCTCAACTTTGGCACCTGTGGCTTCAAGTAAATTGGCAACTGTCATACCATAAGCCGCACCACGACCATGACCCACGTGCAGGCTTGAGGTTGGGTTGGCAGAAACGAACTCGACCTGAATGCGTTTTTCTGCATTGATTTGGCTGCGTCCAAATTGTTGTTTTTGTGCTTGAATTTGGTCTAAAACGCTAAAACGCTGGTCGGCATTTAAAAAGAAGTTAATAAAACCAGGACCTGCAATCTCTGCTTTGCTGATGTCTGCAACTTCAGGCAAAGCAGCAAGAATTTTTTCGGCTAAATCGCGTGGCTTCATGCCTGCAGCTTTAGAGGCAATCATGGCAATATTTGATGCGAAATCACCGTGGCTGCGGTCTTTGGTACGGGTTAAATTACTCGTATTGTTCCAGTCAGATGGGAGTACACCTTCAGCTTGAAGGGATTGCACTGCATGATCGAGCGCTGCTTGTATTGCCGTATTCATATTTAGTCGAAAAATAGATGTGCAGAAAAACGCTAAATATAGCAAATTTCAGGGGCTTTAGGGGAGTGCAATTGTATGCTTTATCGAATTTCAGAGATTGTGGCTAAGCATGAACAAATTGCCTGAAAAATCATCCTTTAAGCCAGCAATTCATGGCATAGTATGCGGCATTCAGTGAGACGAAAAGGCTGGAGCATGAAACAACGTGCAATGATTTTTGGCAATGTACCCAAATTACCCATGAAATGGGCCACTGTGGTGATGCCTTTCTTTTTATCATGTTTGATGAGTGGCATTATTTCGTTGATTAATATGATCCGAAATTTGGGCTGGATTGAGGGGTTTTTTACCCTGTGGTTGCATAACTGGATGATTTCTTGGGCGTTTGCTTTTCCAGTCGTATTATGTGTGCTGCCTTTGGTGCGTAAGTTCACTGGCTTAATTGTAGATATGACGCCACTGCAACCACCCAAATAAATCAGGTTCGATGCCTATATAACATGGGCTATCAGAAATAAAAATCATTCAGATTTGGTTATCAAACTTCTAAATGCCCTATTTGCTGCAATTCGGGCTAAGCTAGTCAGATGTCAGATGGTGCATCTCAATCCATGCGCCATCAGCAACCGATTAGAATGAGATGAACAATGACAACCGCAAATTTGCAGCAGAAACGTCCTTTATATATTCCCTATGCGGGCAACGGCCTTTTAGAATTGCCTTTATTAAATAAAGGTTCTGCATTTTCAGAAGAAGAGCGCACCCGTTTTAACTTGCATGGCTTAATTCCACATGCAATTGAAAATATTGAAGAACAAAGCCAGCGTTCGTATCAGCAATATTCCGCTTTTAGCGATGCCATCAACAAGCATATTTATTTGCGCAACATTCAGGACACCAATGAAACCCTGTTTTATCACCTGATTGAACAGCATTTGAGTGAAATGATGCCTATTATTTACACCCCAACAGTGGGTGAGGCATGTCAGCGTTTTTCCGATATTTATCGCCGTCATCGGGGTATTTTTATTTCCTATCCAGATCGTGCCCATATTGATGACATTGTACAAAACATCAATAAAAAGAATGTCAAAGTGATTGTGATTACCGATGGTGAGCGTATTTTAGGTTTGGGTGATCAGGGCATTGGCGGCATGGGCATTCCAATTGGGAAACTCTCTTTATATACAGCGTGTGGTGGTATTAGCCCGGCCTATACCTTGCCCATTACCTTAGATGTCGGTACCAATAACCCACAATTACTGAATGATCCGATCTATATGGGCTGGAATCAGCCACGTATTAGTGGTGAGGAATACTATCAATTTGTCGATCAGGTGATTGATGCGGTGAAACGCCGTTGGCCTAAGGCATTGATTCAGTTTGAAGATTTTGCTCAGAAAAATGCCATGCCCTTGCTGAATAAATATCGTGATCAGATTTGCTGTTTTAATGATGATATTCAGGGCACTGCTGCTGTATCTGTGGGCAGTTTAATTGCTGCATCACGTGCGGCAGGCAAGCAGCTGAAAGATCAAACCATTGCCTTTTTGGGCGCGGGTTCTGCAGGATGTGGTATTGCCGAGCAAATTGTGGCGCAAATGGTGGTGGAAGGCTTAAGCGATGCTGAAGCACGTGCTCGTGTGTATATGGTGGATCGTTTTGGCTTATTCACCAGCAATCAGCCAAACTTGCTCGATTTCCAACGTAAATTGGCACAAAGTCCTGACCGTGTTGCACATTGGGGCAATCCTGAAGGTGTGATTTCTCTGTTGGACGTCATTCAAAACGCCAAGCCAACGGTATTGATTGGGGTTTCGGGGCAACCGGGTTTATTTACTGAAGAGGTGATTAAAACCTTGGCTGCCAATTGCGAGCGTCCAATTGTGTTGCCATTGTCAAACCCAACCTCACAAGTTGAAGCATTTCCTGCCGATATTTTGGAGTGGACTGAAGGCAAGGCCTTAATTGCAACAGGTAGCCCATTTGAGCCAGTGAACTATCAGGGCAAACTTTATAATATTTCCCAATGCAATAACTCGTATATTTTCCCAGGTATTGGCTTAGGGGTAATCGCTGCAGGGGCAACACGTGTGACAGACAGTATGTTAATTGCATCCAGTAATGCGCTGGCGGACTGCTCACCATTGTTGCAGGATCCAAATGCAGATTTATTGCCTGATTTAAATGAAATTCAGCAGGTGTCTAAATTTATTGCATTTAGAGTCGCAAAAGCAGCAATGGATGCAGGCGTTGCAGCTGTCATGAGTGATGAGGCATTACGAGAGGCAATTGAGGCTAATTTCTGGAAGCCTGAATATCGTGATTATAAACGTGTGACGTTTTAAGCAAAATTCATTCGTGTATTGTTAATGAAATAAGCCACAAGGCGTGCTATTGCACGCCTTGTTTTTATTTGGAATAGGATGGGGTTTGCGATGTGATTACTTGGAATTTAAGTCTTCAACTCACACTAAGCAATATAGTTCTGTTTTGGATTTAAATCGGCACAATTCAAAGGATTTAAGGCACATTGTAATTCATCAATTTGCTGCTCACTGACATAGCCTTGTCCAATCAGGTATTTTGCAACGTGGTCATCTCTCAGGCTTATAAACGCAGCATCATAGACGCCTAAATCGACAAATAAGGCTGCCGTTTCAAGACTGTTAAAACGGTCTAAATACACGTCATTGCCATACAGTAGAAAAATATGTTCAGTGGGTGCATGCGCATCGACTTTTAAGCGTTCTGCCAGCTCAAAAGGTGAGGTTTTAATGAACAGCAAATCGGACAATTCATCAAATTGAGCTGTATCGAGTTGTGCCTCATCTGTTTTGACTTTGCCTAACCATGCTTTAAAGACCAGTACCGCACCACCACGTAATAACATACTCCAAATATGCTGGCGGGTGCTTTGATCTAAGCCTTGCGCTTCTTGTTCCAAAACATCCAGTAATTGCTCCTCCTGTGCTGAAAGTTTGTTGAACAGACCTAAACCTTGTGGTTGATACGCCGCAGGGCGAAACACATCAAAATTGAGTTCTTCAAAGACTTGTAGGGCTAAGGGTACTGCGGTTTGATACAGGGTATTCAGCGCTTGTAGATGAGGAGCTTTGAGTTTGCTGTTTTGAAACAGACGATCCCAGTGAATTTCGGGCAATAGCGCATTTACGCCATATTGACGCTGTAGCTGCTGTGTTTGTTCTGCGAGCTGCTGTTCATGGTTCACGGTATTCATGAGATTCTTCCTAAAACGTGAAAACAGGTCGATCAACGCTTAATAGGGCAGGAAATTTGTTTGGATGTGGCTTGAAGATGAATGCGCTGATCATTTCTTGTACTTAGTTATGCGCGCAGATAGTCAATAGATGTATAAGACTAAAGTCTAATGTATTGCAATGTGCTCAGAAAAGCCTTTACAAACTCGGCAATTAAAGAAATTGTAAGCAAGTTTGGGTGTATTTGCTTACGATCTTGTCAGACTTTGCCATAGCGAATCTGACCATGATATTTAATGTGAATTGTAGCGCATCAAAAGGCAGTGTTTTTGAAAAGTTTGGTCAATTGGTGTGCTGCATCAGGTCAATCGCTGTCAATATTGACAGCAAATGTGTTGGATTTTCATTGTAGCCATATTTCGCTATGTAAAGTGAAGCTTGGTCATCAGACTAACAAATGTAACCAAACCAGAAAATGTAACAAGGTCGGTGCGTTCATCTCAGCTTTATCTCTGTGGGATGAGCGCCCCAAATTAGCCAAAGTTAGGTATGTGAATCAAGTCTCCGAAATTTTCAGACCCGATAACCAAGAACGTAGCGATGCTGGTTTTAATGGTTTTTTCAGCAAGACGATGTTGAGTTCTTTTAAGCGTTGCGGTAGTTCTGGATCAGAGTCAGCAGTAATTAACGCCACAGGTACATCGGCTTGACGATGTTCCAGAATAAAATCTAAACCGATTTTATCGTCATTTAAGTGCTGATCGACCAACCAAACTTGAATGTGCTCACGTTGAATCAACTCAATTGCTTGTTCAGGTTCGGTGGCTTTAAATACGTGATAGCCCCATTTACTCAGCAGGGTCGCCATGCCTTCCAAAATGGTTTCATCATTGTCTAAACACAAAATTTTATAGGCTTTGGTTTTCAACGGCACCACTTGCACAGGTGCAGCCACTACTTTTGGAGCTTCGACAATCGGCACTTCAATCATAAAGCACGAGCCTTTGCCCAATTCCGAATAGACATGCACAGGGTAGTTCAGCAAACTGGTCATACGCTGCACAATCGCTAACCCAAGACCTAGACCTTGCTCACCCCAAGGCGACGTATGTCCGCAACGCTCAAACTCCTGAAACAGTTTAATACGTTGTTCTTCGGCAATACCCGGCCCTGTATCCCACACCCCAATTCGAATATGTTGTGGATGTTCTGCAGAACGTAATACGCCCACGACCACACGCCCTTTAGCAGTATAGCGCAGCGCATTGCTGACAAAGTTTTGAATAATACGACGAATCCATTGTGGGTCGGTATCAATCCAGAACTGTACGTCATGCACACGGAATTCAATGCCACGTTGTGCCGCAATGGATTTAAATTGCAGGCTTAAATCACTCAGTAAGTCATGCAGTGGATAAGCCTGACGTTTCGGCTGAATCGTACCACCCTCTAAACGGGCAATATCCAATAAGGCCGAGAGCATACTTTCTGCACCATGTAGGGCACGATCCAGTTGTTGTAGAGTTTTACGGTCTTCATCGGACTGAATGCTTTGCTCTAAAGCCGTGCTAAATAAGCGTGCTGCGTGCATCGGCTGCAATAAGTCGTGACTGGCAGCGGCAATAAAGCGGCTTTTGGACATATTGGCTTTATCGGCTTGTTCACGTGCCAATTGCTGTTCTGCTAGGGCATCAGCCAATTGTTGCGTACGATCTTGTACCCGCGCTTCTAGTACGGCTTCGTTTTCACGGAAAGCGGTAATATCGGCAAAGGTGGTCACGAAACCACCGCCTTCAATAGGATTACCACGCATTTGAATCACACGTCCGTCTTTACGGATACGCTCAAACTCGTGTGCGCTGCCCATTTTCATCCAGTGGATACGTTTACGCACGTGTTCTTCAATTGAGCCCGGACCACATTCACCACGTTCTGCGTTATAGCGAATCAAATCGGCAATTGGGCACCCGACATAGACAATATCTTTAGGATAATCAAATAGTTTGAGATATTGATTATTCCATGCTACCAAACACATATTTTCATCTACCACACTCACGCCTTGGGTCATGTGGTCAATCATGGTCATGATTAGGTTTTGGTTAAAGCGTTGCCATTGTGAGGCTTGGTCAAGAATATTCGCAACTTGCCCTAAAGCGAGTCCGTTATTGACCATGGCAGTGGTGAGCAAAGTACGCGCAGATGCTGCACCAATGGTGCCTGCCAAATATTGTTCGGTAAAACGCCACCACATGCCGTTGGCATTGGCATTTTCATTCAGCACCACATTATTTTGCTGACTAAACTGCTCAAAGGCTTGTCGGGTTGGAGATTCGCCTGTAATGCGTTTTGCCAGTGTGATTAAATCGCCTACTTTTAAACGCGCTACATCCTGATGTGAATAGCTGACCTCGTTGCTCATGTTCTGAGTTGGCAAAGGCTTGGTTTCATAATAAAAGAAACTTTCGGCCTGAATCTGTTCTGCCACACTTGGGCGGAAAATACGTGACACCCAAACATATAACAAAATATTTAAACCGAGCGCCCAAACCACCCCATGTGTGAGCGGGGCAAAAGATTCAAAGCCAAGCAAGGCTTCAGGGCGTAACCAGTTGATGCCTAAAGGTCCCAGCAATAAAAATTCACGGGTAAACTCGCTGAACTGACTTGGCAGGCTGCGTAAAATAGTCGGAAGTAGCAGGGTATAGGCCCACATCGCAAATCCAACAATTAAGCCTGCATAAACGCCCTGTTTACTGCCACCACGCCAATATAACCCCCCAATCAGGGCAGGGGAGAACTGTGCCACTGCACTAAAGGCCAACAAGCCAAACACAGAAAGTTGATCAATATCGTTAAAGAAGTTGAAGAACAGGAAGCCGAGCAGCATCACCGCTAAAATACAAATGCGTCGGGTGAATTTCAGTACCAAAGGCAAGCGCTTGTCATGGCGTGAGAAAATGCCCATGCGCCACAAGGCAGGCATGATCAGGTCATTACTCAGCATGATCGACAGTGCTACTGAAGATACCAATAGCATGCCTGTTGAGGCGGAGAATCCTCCCAAGAACGCCAACAGCGTCAACCAGTCTTGGTTATAACTGAGTGGCAAAGACAAAACCGCTACATCTGGGATGGCTAAATATTGCGGAGCTGCGTGCAAGGCCCAACTGGCAATTGGAACAATCGCGATGGTGGTTAAAATCAGATAAACGGCAAACCAGCGACGCGCACCCCGAATATGTTTTTCATCGCGCAGTTCGACCACAGCAACGTGAAACTGACGCGGCAAACAAATAATCGCTAATGCCGCCAATAAGGTTTGCACCCAAAAGGTTTCAGGCACACCAAACAGCTGTACTTCATGGAAGGTAATTGAAACATCATTGGCAATTTGATGAATATTGTCAGGCGCTTCAAATACAAAGAAGAAGGCCACAGCCAGCAAGGCAAATAGTTTGACAAAGGACTCAAAGGCAACCGCAAGCATTAAGCCGCCGTGTTGTTCGGTATTGGCAATTTGTCGAGTACCAAACAGCATCGCCAAAATAGCCAATAAACCTGTCAGGAATAACACCGCATTGGTGGTACTTTCAACATTGGTGCTTTGATCCAAAATCACTGCGGCACTCAGCGCAATTGCGCGTAATTGCAAAGCCAAATACGGGATAATTGCAATCACCGCCAAAATTGTGACCAGTGATGCCAATGGCCCGCTTTTACCGTAACGTGCAGCAACAAAGTCAGCAATCGATGAAATGGCGTGGTGTTGTCGCACTCGACCCAAACGTCGCCAAATATCATAACCAACAGCGACAAACAGCAATGGCCCTAAATAAATGGGTAAAAAAATGATCCCTTCACGAACGGCTGCGCCCGTTGCACCATAAAAAGTCCATGATGAACAGTACACCCCTAAAGTTAAGCTGAACATGAGCATGCGCCCACGCGTGCTTAAACGACTGGCGTGTTTTTCCCCATAGAAAGCACAAATAAAAAGTAATGCGATATAGAGGGCTAAAACCCCCATAATGAGCCAGCTGTTCATGATGCCTTAAAAGTATCGACAATAGGGCTATGATAGCCTATTCCATTGCCTTTGCGCTGAGGTTGATCATTTTTTTAGCGACCAAAGTCTAAATTGCAAATCGGCTTCAACATTGTTAATTTTAAGTTCGAAATAATTCGAATTAAAAATTTGCGCCTAAGGCAGGGCGCTTGAAGGAGCAGGTTATGGATGAGGTACAAGTAGATCGTATTCTACAAAACCCAAAATTCAAAGAAATGGTTCGCAGAAAAAGTAACCTAAGCTGGACATTAACAGCAATCATGTTGTTTGTGTACGTAGGTTTTATGCTTTTAGTGGGCTATAACAAAGAATTCTTATTGAGTTCAATTTCAGGTGGTGTGACGACTTGGGGTATTCCACTGGGTCTGGGCATTATCGTTTTATCTTTCATTTTATGTGCAGTTTACTCATCAATTGCGAATGGCAAACTTGACCAGTTGAATGAAGAAGCGATGCGTGAAGTTGAAGCAATTACACATGAGAAAGGACCGCACTAAGATGAAATGGAATTCATTGAAAGCACTGGCTGCGTCTACTGTATTAATGTCAGGTATGGCATTTGCAGGACCAGATTTAGGTGCAGCAGAACAGCAGCCAACCAACTGGCCTGCAATTATTATGTTCTTGATTTTCGTGGGCGCAACTTTGTTCATTACTAAATGGGCAGCGAAGCAAACCACAAGCACTAAGGACTTCTATACCGCAGGTGGTGGTATTTCAGGTTTCCAAAATGGTCTCGCGATTGCAGGTGACTATATGTCAGCAGCGTCGTTCCTGGGTATTTCCGCAATGGTGTTTATGTCAGGCTTTGACGGCTTGCTATACTCACTGGGCTTCATGGTGGGCTGGCCAATCGTATTGTTCTTGATTGCTGAACGTTTACGTAACTTAGGGAAATATAACCTTTCTGACGTGGTCTCGTTCCGTTTATCTGAAAAGCCAGTACGTACCCTTGCAGCATTCAGTTCGCTTGTCGTAGTTGCATTCTACCTGATTGCACAAATGGTAGGTGCGGGTCAGTTAATCAAACTTCTCTTCGGTTTGAACTACAACCTTGCTGTAGTGATCGTGGGTCTACTCATGATGGCTTACGTAATGTTTGGTGGTATGTTGGCAACAACTTGGGTACAGATCATCAAAGCGGTGATGTTACTTTCAGGTGCAACTTTCATGGCCTTCATGGTAATGAAAGGTGTGGGCTTCAGCTTCACTAACATGTTCGAGCAATCGATCCAAGTTTTCTCTAAAGTACATGACTTGAGCTTGGCAGATGCTGCAAACATTATGGGTCCTGGTAAATTAGCATCTAACCCAATTGATGCAATCTCACTTGGTCTTGCGTTAATGTTCGGTACTGCAGGTTTACCACACATCTTGATGCGTTTCTTCACAGTAAAAGACGCGAAAGAAGCACGTAAATCAGTAGTGGTTGCAACCGGTTTCATTGGTTACTTCTACCTATTAACCTTCATCATTGGTTTTGGTGCGATCCTTTATGTATCAAACAACCCACAATTCCTTGATGTTGCGAAAATGGCAGTTACTGGCAAGTTAGAACTTGTTGGTGGTAACAACATGGCTGCGGTGCACTTGGCTGATGCGGTTGGCGGTGACTTGTTCATGGGCTTCATTTCAGCAGTAGCATTCGCAACAATTCTTGCGGTAGTTGCTGGTTTGACATTGTCTGGCGCTTCAGCAATCTCTCACGACTTGTATGCTAACGTATTCAAGAAAGGTCAAACGACACCTGAATCTGAACTTCGCATGTCTAAAATTGCAACTTTAGGCTTAGCAATCTTCGCAATGATCTTGGGTATTCTTTTCGAGAAACAAAACGTTGCGTTCATGGTCGGTTTAGCATTCTCTGTAGCAGCATGTGCAAACTTCCCAGTACTTGTATTGTCTATGTTCTGGAGAGGCTTAACGACTCGCGGTGCAGTGATTGGTGGTGTAGCAGGCTTAGCTTCAGCAGTAACCTTGATTGTATTGTCTAAAGCAGTTTGGGTAGATACGCTTCAAATTTCTGACACACCAATCAACCCATTTAACGGTCCGGCGATCTTTGCAATGCCACTTTCATTCTTCTGCTGCTGGTTGTTCTCTATCACTGACAACTCTGCGCAAGCACAAGCTGAACGTAAAGCATTCGATGCACAGTTCGTACGCTCACAAACAGGTATCGGTATCTCAGGTGCATCTGACCACTAAGGTCTGAAACACCTCAAAAAAAAGTCCCAGTCATGGGACTTTTTTTATGCCTGTCTGTTGGCTTGAGCAAGCATGCTGGTGAGCATTTATGGATACGGTTATTGTGATATGCAATTTTGATACAGAGTGATTGCATTGCATGCGTAAATAAGCTGCTATGTTGGATGCAATATAAAAAGAATAGGCAGTAGATGTATGTACATATTAGACAATGTCTGGAAAAGATTTCGGGTCTTGCCTTCGGCATGGCTGTTGTTTTTGCAGTTTTTGATTTTGCTGCTCTCACTCTTTGCACATCACAACATGCCCTATAAAGTCATCACGTGGATGGTGGGGGTATTGGTGTTGCTGCTCATTGCTAAAGTGATTCGACAAACGCCAATGTTGAGTGTTTTGGGTCTAAGTTTTGTTTATGCGGCTTTGTTCTTTTCATTCTTTATTTTACTAGGTGTGCGGCATCCTCTTATTTTGGTGATGAGTCATGCCTGTGAAGCTGCAGCCTATTTTAGCGCAGCCTATGGCTTATTGCGCTATATGTTCCATGACCGTTATTTAACCAAAGATGAACTGTTTGCTGCTGCAGCGGTATTTACTTTACTCGCTTGGGGTTTTGCCTTTTTATATAGCATCTGTCAAATTTTGATTCCGCAAAGTTTTCAGAACCCAAATGCTGCAGGTTTACAAAGCTGGTTGGATTTACTGTTTTTAAGTTTTAGTTTGCAGTCCGCGACAGGTTTATCCGACCTTATACCGATCAGCCCGGAAGCACGGGTGATTGCCATGTTGCAAATGTTCTGTGGGGTGATGTATTTGGCATTGATCGTGTCACGTTTAATCGCATTGCAGTACATTCGCCACTTACCGCATCATCACCACGATGATTCAGCTGAGTAAAACAGCGTGTAAATTTTTCATGACATATTTCAGGCATAAAAAAGACGCTCAGATGAGCGTCTTTTTTAACTTCAGTGTCTAATGTGAAATTAGAAACGGAATTTAGCGTTTACACCAACAGTTTGAGTGTCAACAGCTTCGCCTACAGCATTCGCATTTACATAGCTAGCACCAACTGCAACTGCAGGAGTGATGAAGTAGTTTACGTTCGCGCCCCAAGCAGAATCGACAACAGAGTCAGCACTTGTTTCTACATAAGAAGCACCTACGCTAAGCGCTGGTGTTAAGTAAAGATCTGTTTTTAAGTTGTACATAGTGTCTTCACCATATACAAGACCAGCTTCAAAACCAACAGCCATATTGGTGCCGTCAATTGCACCTACGTACTTAGTACGTGCAGTGATTGCATCTTGGTCATAGTTTGGGTCTTCGCCAATTGAAAGTGATTCAAGAGCTGCTTTAGCAACACCATTAGAAAGAATGTTGAAAGCATCTAAAGAATACTGGTCTGCAACACTTGTATAACCAACAGCAACCAAGAAGTTAGGCGCAACGACTGCACCAAGTTCTAAGGCATAACGGTCGCCATTGTCGTTTGGTTCGCCAGTTTTATTGTCTGTGATAGTATGGCTATAAGATGCACTTGCATACGCTGGAACAAGTTTAGTTGGAACATACGCTTCAGCTTTAGCGCCATACACGTGCACAACGTCACGATTACCTGGTAGTTTGTCTTCACCATAGTTATATGCTAATGAGAAATTAGATGCTTGGTTTAAGAACGCAGCTTCAGCCAATGGACCTTTAGTCGCATCAACATTTTTGAAGTAGTAAGTACCTTGAAGGGCACCATAAAAGTCCTGATCGTTTACTGTATTGTCGATATATTCAGATTGACCTTGAACTTCGAATTGGTACGCTTGAGCACCGGTCATGGCTAATAATAATGCAGTGGCTAAACCGAGTTTTTTCATGATAGTTACCAGTTTTGTTAAAAATGGATGAAACATTGATCATTTTAGTGTAACAAATTATTAAGTCAATGAACTAAAAGGACTTTATTTAAGAATTAAGTCCAATTGACTTTGGTGTTTAAAAAATATTCAAATAAAATTTTTGCTGTCAACCTAAAAACTGTATGGATAACAAGTCGATATGTTCGTTTTTGCAACAAAAGTAGAAATAATAAGCAAAGCATTAATTGGATTAATCGATAAATTTAATTGAAATTATCTGTAATAATAATTCTTGGAGAGTGAAGAATAACGGAAAAATTCACCTGTTTTAGGGTGAAATCATGATTTTTGGATAAAAAACAAACTAAAAATAAGGTCTGTTCAGAATAAATTTGAGTGGAATAGTCGGCATAATGTGAATTTAATCACATTAATTTTGACTATTTGTATAAAAATAAATCAGACTGGTTGACTAGGCTTTACATAAACTGTGATTTATTTCATAATTCCACCATGAAGTCCTACTACTTAAGTCGGGTTTGTAAATTATGTGACTTATCTCATAATTTAACCATCAAATCCTAAGCTTGGTTCATCCAGTAGTGCGATCTGATTCTCCATAATTGTTTGCTTTTTATCTGCCCAACTTTCCCCAAGGTTGGGTTTTTTTTTGCATGTGAAAACGCAAATGGTTTTGCGAAAATTGCACTGATATGGTGCAGTTTGAGGGTGTGATATGATCAAAACCCATAAAAAAATCCCAGTTTTCTTTCAAAAACTGGGATTTTTCGCCAAAATTTGCGGGTAAATTTAGTTTACTGCTGAGGAAAAACTAAACTCGCCCTAATGAGGTGCATTATGCACCCAAATGTTGCATCTGTAAAATATTTTCTGCATGCTGAAACATTATTTTTTGTATTTGTTGTTTTAAGAAAATCGGCACAGTGTATGGTTTTGGACGTTTTCTTGAATAAGATGCTCTAGTTAGACAGGTTTAAAATATCAGATCCAATTTAGCTGTTATGATTTGGTGATAAAAACTAAATAATTCAAAATATAAGTGAATTAATTATCTTTTTTGTAAGTAATTTAAAGATTGCTCATGTAATATAGTCGCCGATTAAGTGATCAAGTCCACGATTTTGCACAGTTATAATGACGTAGGTAAAACTTAGCATGATGATGAAATTGCGCACAGAGCATATCAGTCAGCGACTGTTGATCTCGATGATCATTATTATCGTGTCATTGCTTTTTATTTGCGTTCCTCTGATGGTGAATAGTTATCAGAGTTATCAAAAAACAAAACGTGCTTTAATTGAAATTTCTGTATTAGGCAAAGTGGCTGAACTGACCAATAGTATTTCGCGTGAACGAGCACCTGCAAACAAAGTCATGTCGAGTTCAGCAGCTGAATTTCAGCAAAATTTACAAGAATTGAAAGCGTACCGTGCTGGCGTGGATCAACAAGTAGAACAGACCATCAATATTTTAAGAAAAGAAGGTTTTATTATCCATGCGCATCATTTATCGCATCAGTTAAAGACTGCTTTAGAACAAGGGCGTCAGGCGGTCGATGAATATGCAGCAACTCCACAGCATTTGCGTAGCTCTCAACAGATGGATCATGCGATTCAAAAAATGTTTGCGGCATGGGACAGTTCTCAGCATGTGCTGAAACACGTCATGCTCGATTCAGTGGCAAAAGACTCATCGGTATCGACCTATTATAGTGTGATTTTTGTTCTTTCAGATTTGCGTGATCAAGCGGGAAGGGTGGCATCCAATATTATTGCCGCGGTAACGTTTGCTGAAAAAATTCCTGAAACCAATTTGGCGAGCTCTTTGCAAACCCAACGCCAAGCTTATTATTTGTGGGATTTAATCCATACCATTTTGCCTGAAGCACATAAAATTCCTGAATATAATATTTTGCATGATCAATTAAAAAAGGAGTTTCTGGATGAGGGAATTCCTCTCGTCAATCAATTGATTCAGCAAAGTATTGATGGGCAACCCTATTCATTGACAGGCACTGAACTCACCCAAAAAATGGTGGATAAATTCAACACTGTGGTCAGTTTGCAGTCATTTATATTAGCGCACAGTTTGCAGGTTGCACACAAAGATTATCATCAGGCTCAGCGTACTTTTATTTTAACGCTAGTGGTGTCAATTATTTCGTTATTGGCTGCGATTTTCACTATGGTCTATGCGCGTTCGAAGGTCTTTATTCCCTTAATTCAGGCGCGCAGTCAAATTTTACGTTTGGCAGCTTATGAAGATGAAGCTCAAGGTACGCAAAATCCAGACAAGGTAACGCTCTTTGAGGCTATTCAAAAACTAAAACAACGCCTAGAGCAACGCGATATTTTAGAATTTCAGCTGCGTAATATTGCCAATACCGATGCCTTAACTGGTGTTTCCAACCGTTTGGCGCTTGAGGAATACATCAAATATTTAGAACATCGACCTGAAAAATTGAGCAAAACTGGTCTGATTATTATGGATGTGGATAAATTCAAACACATTAACGATACCTTCGGGCATGTGGTAGGTGACCAAGCTTTAAAATGTATTGCCGATACTCTCAAAGCGCATGTCCGTGCCTCAGACTTGGTGGTGCGTTATGGTGGCGATGAGTTTTTGGTTTTGATTGAGCAAATAGAATTTACTGAGGCGCTGTATTTGGCAGATAAATTGCGCTGCCATATTGTGAATCAAGAAATTTTTATTCCAGAACTGAATGATTATATTCAAGTGTCGGTCAGTGCTGGCGTGGCGGTGGGTGCTGCGTCATGGAGCAGATTGTTGGAAAAAGCCGATAAACACTTATTTAGAGCCAAAGCACGTGGGCGCAATGCCGTTGCTGGTGACTAAGTCACAGTAATTGATCCACGAGCATTTCCGAAGTGATAAAAAGCCTAGAGTGAAAGATTCAGCACAAGTTTGTGCTGAATCTGTATTTAAACTTGAATGGGCTTAAAAACTGAAATAATCTATTTTAGCCTTTTAACATCGGTTTTAAGAATTTTGCCGTATGTGAAATTTTAGATTTTGCGACAGTTTCAGGTGTGCCTTCGGCAATGATTTGTCCACCGCCTGCACCACCTTCAGGGCCTAAATCGACAATCCAGTCTGCAGTTTTAATCACATCTAGGTTGTGTTCAATCACCACAATGGTATTACCCTTGTTGCGTAGCTCATGCAGGATGTCGAGCAATTTGGCAATGTCATGGAAATGCAAACCAGTGGTCGGTTCATCCAGTACATACAGGGTTTTGCCTGTATCTCGTTTGGCCAGTTCACGCGCCAGTTTTACGCGCTGTGCTTCACCGCCAGATAAAGTTGTAGCTGATTGACCAAGGCGGATATAACCCAAGCCAACCTGATTTAACGTTTCCAACCGACGATGAATCACAGGAATGGCATCAAAGAAATGCATGGCATCTTCAACGGTCATTTCCAAAACATCAGAAATATTGCGACCTTTATAACTGACTTCCAAAGTTTCGCGGTTATAGCGTTTACCATGACAGGCATCGCAAGGCACGTACATATCTGGCAAGAAGTGCATGGCAACTTTAATCATGCCATCACCCTCACAAGCTTCGCAGCGTCCACCTTTAACGTTAAAGGAGAAGCGTCCTGCTGCATAGCCACGTGCTTTAGCTTCAGGGGTTTGCGCAAACAGCTCACGAATTGGAGTGAACAAGCCTGTATAGGTCGCGGGGTTCGAGCGTGGCGTTCGCCCAATCGGGCTTTGGTCAATATCCACCACTTTATCTAAATATTGCAAACCATCAATCGAGTCGAATTTTTCTGCGGTTAATGTAGTTGCGCCATTTAATTGTGTTGCAGCCAAAGGCAACAAAGTACGGTTAATTAGGGTGGATTTTCCTGAACCCGACACGCCTGTGACACAAGTCATTACCCCTAAAGGCAAAGTGAGATCCACTTTTTTCAGGTTATGTCCTGCTGCGCCCATTAGCTTAATTTGTTGTTCGGGATGTGGCGGTTGGGTGCGCGTTTTCGGCACTTCAATTTTTAATTTGCCCGATAAATACTGCCCTGTTAGGGAGTCTGCATGTTCGGCCAGTTCTGCATAGGTGCCTTCGGCAATAATATGTCCACCATGCACACCTGCACCTGGGCCAATATCAATAATATGGTCGGCAGCGCGAATCGCATCTTCATCGTGTTCTACCACTAACACCGTGTTACCCAAGTCACGTAAACGAATCAGGGTTTCCAACAGGCGATCATTGTCACGCTGGTGCAAGCCAATTGAAGGTTCATCTAGCACATACATCACGCCCATAAGCCCCGCACCAATTTGAGATGCCAAGCGGATACGTTGTGCTTCACCGCCTGAAAGAGTTTCGGCGGAGCGTGACAGACTTAAATAATTCAAACCCACCGACACTAAAAAGTGCAGACGTTCACGAATTTCTTTAAAGATTTTATCTGCGACTTCACCTTTGGCCCCTTCAAGATTTAAGCCTTGATAGTAGTCTTCGGCATCGCCAATCGACATTTGGGTAATTTGAGCAATGGTTTTGTCTTTCACGCGGACATTACGAGAGATTTCATTTAAACGTGAACCACCGCAGGCATCACAGGCAGCATTAGATAAATACTGCGCCAAATCATCACGTACATAATTACTTTCGGTTTCACGGTAACGACGTTCTAAATGCGGTAACACGCCTTCAAACGCAATCACACGTTTATGGTGGCGTCCACGTTCATCAGTATAGCTCAGGTCAATTTTGTCTTTACCTGTGCCATACAGGAATTTCTTTTGTGTCACGCTGTCCAGCTGATTCCATGCCGTATCGAGTGAGAGTTCATAATGTGCCGCGACTTTTTCCAGCATGCTGTAATAATACGGACGCTGTCTGTCCCAGCCGCGAATTGCGCCCTGACTAATCGACAGTTCAGGGTTTGGAATCAATTTTTCCGCACTGAAATGGCTACGTGTCCCCAAACCATCACAAGTTGGACAAGCGCCAAAAGGGTTGTTAAATGAGAACAGGCGCGGTTCAAGTTCTGCCACGGCACGGTCACATTGCGGGCAAGAGTGCTTGGCCGAAAAAATACGATCAGGTTGTTCCGCATTCATCCACGATAAAATGGCTAAATCGCCACCTAAACGCAGTGCAGTTTCAAAGCTTTCGGCAATACGGTTGCCCAAATCATCTCGGACTTTAAAACGGTCTACCACCACTTCAATGGTATGTTTTTTCTTTTTATCGAGTTCTGGTGGTGGGTCAATGTCCATGACTTCGCCATCAACTCGGGCGCGTACAAAACCCTGACTTTGTAGCTGTTCAAACAGATGCACATATTCGCCTTTACGCTCACGAATCACAGGCGCGAGTAGCATTAAGGCAGTGCCTTCTTCCAGTGCTTTTACAGCATCGACCATTTCTGAAACAGTTTGCGCCACCATTGGTAAATCATGTTCAGGACAGTAAGGTGTGCCGACACGTGCATACAGTAAACGCAAATAGTCGTAAATTTCGGTAATGGTACCCACGGTTGAACGCGGGTTATGGCTGGTCGATTTCTGTTCAATGGCAATTGCGGGACTTAGACCTTCAATCGAGTCGACTTCAGGTTTTTCCATTTGCGATAAAAACTGGCGTGCGTATGCAGAAAGCGATTCGACATAACGACGCTGTCCTTCGGCATAAAGGGTATCAAACGCCAGTGAAGATTTTCCTGAACCAGATAAACCCGTAATTACCACAAATTTATCGCGTGGAATATCAAGGTTCACGTTTTTTAGGTTATGGGTACGTGCACCTCGAATACGGATATGACTTTGGCTCATAAAAACTTCTCGATATTTTGCAAATGAAAAACCTATATATGATAGCGCATGAAAATTGTTCAAGTGTTATTTTTCATGCTTTATCGGTCATGAGCTGTCGCACTGTATGTATGGAGCGATTGCCATACGGTGCGTGAGGGCGGCCGTTAAGCTTGATCTAAACCCGGCCACTGACGTTGATGATAGGCGCTATCCCAGAATAACCATTCCAGTTCTGCAGCTTTGGTGTAGGCGTGGTGCATTTTTTCAAGGGTATCGGCATCACAGCGCGCAGCAACACGGTCTATGGTTTGAATCATATTATTGACTGCGGTGTGGAATTCCTCGCCCGAATAGGTATCGACCCATGCCTGATACGGATTATTCGGTGCAGAATTATTGACGATATCTTTACCAACTTCGGCATAAATCCAGAAACATGGCAGTAGTGATGCCAATACCACAGGATAGCTTTCTGACCATGCGGTTGCGACTAAATAAGAAGTGTAGTGATGACAGGCAAGGGTCAGCGGAGTACTTTCAAATTCCTGTTTGGAAATATCAAACTCCTGCATAAAGCTGTCATGTAAGGTACGTTCCACCACAATTGCGATTTTGGCGGCATCTGCGAACTGAATAATATCATCTGCATCAAAAGCTTTAGCCGCACAGACTGCCAGTGCACGCCCGTAGGCAATTAAGTAATGTGAATCTTGAATCACATAATGTGCAAAAGCAGCTTTACTTAAGGTGCCTTGTGCCAACTCCTGATTAAATGGTAAAGCGAGCGTCTTGTGATAAAGGGCAAGGTTACGTTGCCAAGCGTCTTGAGAAAAGCGCATCCTAAATTCCTAATATGTCGTTGCATTTCACTATAGCAGTTTGGGAATGAAAAACACGGTTTTCACGGTATCTGATCGGGAAACCAAAAATCATACGAAGAATTTTGCCGAAGTTGAGGAAAAAGCGTCATAATTGCAGCATAAAATTTTACATTCTCAGTTTTTGTCCGATTTAAAATTCGGGCAATTCAATTTTCAGAATTTTTGTATCTGTTAAAGCTTAATCAAAACTGTACTTTGCGTTGATGGTGCAGATTCGGCAGATGAAAAGTTCAGATCAAAATATAGTGATAGGTCGTTTCTCATGATGAAACATTTTGGTTTCTCAATCGTATTTTCGATTGTGTGTCTTGCGCTATCTGCATACTGGGGCTATACCCATGGCCCAGAAGCAGGTGTGCAAACCATGCTTACCGCACTAACCATTACCGCAATTTTGGCGATTATGGAAGTGTCGTTGTCGTTTGATAACGCGGTGGTGAATGCGTCAGTGCTGCGCGGTTGGGATCATTTCTGGAAAATGCTGTTTTTAACCGTGGGGATTATCATTGCAGTTTTTGGTATGCGTTTAATTTTCCCTGTGGTCATTGTGGCGGTCACTGCCGATATGGGCATGATGGAAGTGGTGCAACTGGCATTGAATGATCCGAAGCAATATTCGGCTAAACTGATGGCACATCACCCTGAAATTGCTGCTTTTGGTGGCGCATTCTTGTTGATGGTTTTCCTAAACTTTTTCTTGGATGATGAAAAAGACACGCACTGGTTTAGATGGTTTGAGCGTCGTTTGAGCAATCTGGCAAGCGTGCCTGCCATGTCGGTATTTTTGGCCTTAGTGACTTTGTTAATCATGGCGGCCAATGTGGTGGAAGATAAGCGCCTTGTGGTGACGATGGCGGGTATTTGGGGCATCGTGATTTATATTGGCGTACAAGTGCTGAGTCACATGTTGGGCGGTGAACCAGAGGTCGATGAACAGGGCAATGCTGTGCGTCATGACGAAAATGGCGTACCGACAGGCGTGGTGAAAGCGGGTATTGGGGGCTTTTTATATCTGGAAGTGCTAGATGCCTCGTTCAGTTTTGATGGTGTCATTGGTGCATTTGCAATCACCTCTGATGTGGTGATCATCATGTTAGGCTTGGCGATTGGTGCAATTTTCGTGCGTTCGATGACGATTTATTTAGTCGAAAAAGGCACGTTGGATGCCTATATTTACCTTGAACACGGTGCGCACTATGCGATTGGTGCGTTGGCCTTTATTATGATTGCCAGCGGTACAGGCTTGCATGTGCCAGAAGTGGTGACAGGTTTAATTGGTGTTGCCTTTATTGTTTGGGCGGTGATTGCATCTATTCAATTTAAAAAACGTCAGGCAAAAGCGGGTTAATGCTATGGTGATGCCCGTTGCTGTATTGCCGCGAAATCACAGAGCAATACGGTGATGAAGACTGTATAAAATATAAATTTGGGTGCACAACGTTGCGCCTTTTTTATTGAAAAAGTAGGGTCTGTTGAATAAACATCGGGAAAAATCAGCATCCTTAAGCTGAATGTTGTAGGATATCTGCAAATTCAAAATTATTTAGTTTTAGTCGATTGATATGATGAATGCCTTAGAACGCCGCTCGACCTTTGCTTTAAGCAGTATTTTTGCATTGCGCATGTTGGGTCTGTTCATGATTATTCCTGTATTTTCAGTAGCAGGGCAGTCATATCAATACTCAACTCCTGCACTGATTGGTCTTGCCGTTGGTGTTTATGGACTCACCCAAGCCATTTTACAAATTCCGTTTAGCTTAATTGCAGACCGTTATAGCCGTAAGCCATTGGTGGTTTTTGGCTTATTACTGTTTGCTTTGGGTGGTGCAATTGCAGCCATGTCTGACACCATTTATGGCGTGATTATTGGTCGTGCCATTGCAGGTGGTGGCGCAGTATCTGCCGTGGTGATGGCATTACTGGCCGATGTGACCCGCGAAGAAAACCGCATGAAAGCCATGGCGGTGATGGGGATGAGTATCGGTATGTCCTTTGTGGTGGCCTTTAGTTTAGGGCCATGGCTTACGGGCTGGGTTGGTATTTCAGGGTTATTTTGGGTCACCACAGTGATGGGACTAGCAGCGATTCTCATGTTGTTATTGGTGCCTAAAGTCACGCGTCATCATCGTAATTTTCAGCAAGGCTATATCACTCAGTTAAAGCAAGTCCTGAAAATGGGCGATTTAAACCGTCTGCATGTATCGGTATTTACCCTACATTTATTGCTGACTGCCATGTTTATTTATGTGCCTTCGCAATTAATCCAATTTGCCGATATTCCTTTGCAGCATCATGGTTGGGTGTATTTGCCATTGTTGTTGGTCAGTCTGTTCGTGGCATTTCCAAGCATTGTTTTGGCAGAAAAATATCGCAAAATGCGTGGCATTTTCCTGACCGCGATTGCAGGTATTATTTTAGGGCTGTTGGTGCTGATTTTCGGGTTTGAATCGAAATACATCCTTTTATTGGGTTTGGGTTTATTCTTTATTGCCTTTAACGTTATGGAAGCCTTATTACCTTCGTGGTTGTCAAAGGCTGCACCAATTCAATCTAAAGCCACCGCGATGGGTGTAAATGCCAGCAGTCAGTTTTTGGGTGCATTCTTTGGTGGGATGATTGGCGGACAATTATTGATGCTCAACCACACCGCAATGGGTTGGAGTATTTTGACCGCGATTGCTATAATTTGGCTATTCGTTAGTTTTGGATTGGCGCAGCCGCGCTATCTTTCGTCTTTGGTGTTGCGTTTGCCTGAGAACCGAGAAACAGATGAATGGACTTCTCAACTTTTGGCAATTCGTGGTATTGAAGAGGTCGTGGTGATGTCTGACCAGCAAGTGGCTTATGTGAAAGTGGATAAACAGCAAATTGATGATGCTGCGCGACAACAATTAACGCACTTGTTTGGGAAAGAGGTAGCCATTTAAGCATAACTCTTATAAAGTAAATAATAGAAACAAATAGGAAGAAAACGTCTAATGCGTGGTGTAAATAAAGTCATTTTAGTGGGTACTTTAGGTCGTGATCCTGAAACAAAAACTTTCCCAAATGGTGGTTCTCTCACTCAATTTTCTATCGCAACCAGTGATGTCTGGACAGACAAAAACACAGGTGAGCGTAAAGAGCAAACAGAGTGGCATCGCATTGTTTTACATAACCGTTTAGGCGAGATTGCACAGCAATATTTACGCAAAGGTTCTAAAGTATATATTGAAGGTTCATTGCGTACGCGTCAGTGGACAGACCAAAATGGTCAAGAGCGTTACACCACTGAAATTCGTGGCGATCAAATGCAAATGCTCGACTCTGCTAACCGTGGACAATCTGACCAGCAAGATGGTGGCTTTGCTCAACCACGTTTTAACAATAACCAAGGCGGTTATGGCAATCAGAACCAAGCTCCAGCCACAGGTTATGCGAATCAAAATCAAGGCGGTTTTAACCAAAATCAGGGTGGTGGCTATGCCAACAATAACCCAAGTGGTTTTGCACCGAAGCCACAAGCTGCGCCTGCAACCGCACCTGCAGATTTAGATGATGATTTGCCGTTTTGAGACATACTAGAGATAGCCATTTGATTCAAAATGGAAAATCATCATCCAAACCCTTTGTTTCGACAAAGGGTTTTTTATGCAGATATTTAGCAAATATCTATTTTCTCGATTAAATTTCAAACTATGATAGGATTTATAATTCATAAATCCGATTATTTTTATAAAAAAACACTGTTTTACCGATTCTTTCGATTTTCGTATTCTAGCTACACAAGATAAGCAATCCCCGAAACGAATTGAGGAGTCATCCATGAGTTTAATCAATACCCAAGTCAAAGCATTTAACGCAACCGCTTACCACAATGGTCAATTTATTGACGTATCTGAGCAAGACTTTATTGGTAAATGGTCAGTGGTGTTTTTCTACCCTGCAGATTTCACCTTTGTTTGCCCAACTGAACTTGCCGATTTAGCCGATCAATATGCTGAATTCCAAAAAATGGGTGTGGAAATTTACTCAGTATCTACAGACACACACTTTACCCATAAAGCATGGCACGACACCTCAGAAGAAATTAAAAAGATTCAATATCCAATGATTGGCGACCCAACTTGGACATTGTCTAAAAACTTTGAGGTGCTGATTGAAGCAGAAGGTTTGGCAGATCGTGGTACTTTCGTGATTGACCCTGAAGGTAAAATCCAAATTGTAGAAATCAATGCAGGCGGTATTGGTCGTGACGCGCAAGAGTTGTTGCGTAAAGTAAAAGCAGCGCAATATGTGCATGCACACCCTAGCGAAGTTTGCCCTGCCAAGTGGAAAGAAGGCGATGCAACCCTAGCACCATCTATTGATTTGGTGGGTAAAATCTAATCGAATCATCGCACTCAATTTTAAAAATCCAGAACCTCGCTTCTGGATTTTTTATGCTCATGATTTGTTTAACCATGTATAAGTTTCAGCAAGATTATTCCATTCTTGCAATGCTGTATGCCAAATTTGCACTAGGTTGTGGTGCGATGAGCGATTAAGATCAAAACATCTATTCTCCTAGCAATAGGTGTAACACATGAAAAAAATAATCGGTTTATATCGCAACCAAAACATGCATTGGGTGGGCAATGGTTTTCCAGTCAAAAATCTATTTTCTTATGACCGTTTAGGGCAGGCGATCAGTCCATTTTTACTCTTGGATTATGCAGCGCCGTATCATTTTGATGCGACTACCGCACAACATGGTGTTGGTTCGCATCCACATCGCGGTTTTGAAACGGTGACGCTTGCCTATCGGGGCGAAGTGACGCATAAAGATTCGGCAGGTGGTGGTGGCACCATCAAAACAGGCGATGTGCAGTGGATGACAGCAGGTGCGGGTGTGGTGCATGAGGAATTTCACTCCAAAGACTATGCAGCACAAGGCGGATTGTTTGAAATGGTGCAGCTTTGGGTGAATTTGCCTGCCGCAGACAAAATGACATCGCCACGTTATCAAGCCATTGAATCTCAAAATATTCCGAAAATTGAGTTTGAAAATCAGGCGGGGCATTTACGCATTATTGCAGGTCAGTACGCAGAGCAATCTGGGCCTGCCAGCACCTTTAGCCCTGTCAATGTTTGGGATGGACAATTGAAAGCTGCACAGACCCAAGCGCTGCATGTGCCGGTAGATCACAATACTTTATTGGTGGTGTTGGCAGGTGAAGTGCGGGTCAATGGCAGTCAACTTGTGCAAGATCACTCAGTGGTGTTATTTGCTCAAGATGGCGAAGCGTTAATTCAGCTTGAAGCACTGCAAGATACGCAATTTTTAGTGCTTACAGGCAAGCCATTAAATGAACCTATTCAAGGCTATGGTCCATTTGTCATGAATACCAAGCAGGAAATCATTCAAGCTTTTGAAGATTTTAATCAAGGCAAGTTTGGTGAAATTCCGATTCAACATCAAGCGGGTTAAGCTTTAAAAAATCTTAGCCAAGAAAAAAGCCTCATGTCGATGTCCCGACCGAGGCTTTTGTTGTTCTGGCGCTGTCAAATTTCTAGTTTTAGCGGATTGATCATATTCCTTATGATAATTATATGTGATGTAGTTATCATTTTTGTGCTTGGTATCATAGCGTTTAGAGATTTATTTGTAAAACGAAAATTATAAAATTGGTGAATTTATCTACATGGTTTAGAACACTATTTATAGTATTAAAGAAATAATATAAATAAATTCTAAGGCTTATTTAAGCACTTTCTGATTGTTAAAAAATGTAATCATATTGCCAATGTACTTTGTGTTGTTTCTCTGTGAAAAGTACACAATCTGGTAGTTTTTAATAGCTCATTTTCCTTAGGCATGGTTCATAATTTCATAAAGTATGTAAAAAGATGGATGATCGGTTTGGATATCGCAGTGATCGGTAGTGGTATGGCTGGACTGGCTACCGCAAGAATTCTTAAAGATGCAGGGCATAACATTACAATTTTTGAGGCGCTGCCTGGTCGTGGAATGGACAGTCATAGCATCGAATTTGAGGATGGTTTAATTGATGCGCCGTTACGGGTCATGAACCCACATTTGTGGAAAAACACCCTCAGCTTGGCCACACATTTAGGCATTAAAACTTATCCTGTGCGTACTTATATGGCGTGCAGTTGGTTATTTGAAGATCGTACCGAAACTTGGCTGACCACAAGCCGTACCCGTATTGGTAATTTCCCAATCATTAACAACCGTAAAGGCATACAACAATACGGCTGGCGTTTGGTAAAAGGCATGTTGCAGTTAAAAACAGCCATCGCTAAATTTTTCAAATCTAAAAACCAAGACATTACCCTTGCGGAATTTATCAACCGTAACGAAATTGAAGAAGTGTTTTGGCATGGTGCAGTGATGCCAGTGCTTTACACCATTTGTACTTGTGACCCTAAAACCATTGGTGAATGGCCAGCAAAACCATTGTTGGTATTTTTACGCCAATTGACTGATGGTGATGCATTATTGCGTTTACAAGGTGGCACGCCTGCATTGGTTGATAAGTTGATTGAAGGTATTAATATTCAAAGTGGTGCAGCGATTACTCGTGTTCATCAACAAGAAGATGGTGTAATTGTTGAAAATTCTGAGGGTCAGTCGCAAACATTTGACCGTGTGGTGATTGCAACGCCAACCACTAAAGTCCAAGACTTCTTGGACAATCAACAATTTGCAGAAGATATTGAATTGCTTAAACAGTTCAAATTCGAGCAGGGTGATTTGGTGATTCACACTGATCAAACGGTGATGCCGCCAAAACGTAAAGATTGGTCTGTTTTAAGTTATATGATGGATCGTAAATTTACTCGTCAGCAATTTACGGTATGGCTTAACTCGATCGAACCAACTTTGGTCGGTAAATCGCCAGTGTTCCAAACATGGCGTCCAGTTACACCAATTGATCCGAAAAAGATCATTTCAACGGTAACTTTAACCCGCGCTGTGGTGGATTCAAAGACAGTGGCATTAAACAAAGAGTTGCAGCAGCGCCATCACCAAGACAATCGTAAAGTGTTCTTCTGCGGTTCATGGTCGTGCGATGGTTTACCAATTTTAGAATCTGCAGTGACTTCCGCTATGCATATTGCAGAAATTTTTGGTGCACCATTACCGTTTATTGATTTAAAACCACAAGTTGAGGTTGCGCCGCAATTAGGTTATTAAGTTTAGGGTCTGTTGATATTTCATAAATGGTTTGTGCTGTAGGCTAAAACTGAGCAGATCAGGCATGAAACGCAGGGAATAGCGAGACTATTGCCAAGTTTCATAACGCAATCTGAGAAAGTTTTAGCCACAGCCTTTCAGGAC
This sequence comes from Acinetobacter sp. YH12211, assembly GCF_013418015.1. Classification (NCBI taxonomy): domain Bacteria; kingdom Pseudomonadati; phylum Pseudomonadota; class Gammaproteobacteria; order Moraxellales; family Moraxellaceae; genus Acinetobacter; species Acinetobacter sp. YH12211. The sequence goes on along the minus strand of NZ_VPCW01000019.1, from coordinate 2,317 downwards.
AAGCATATTTTTTGCTGCTATTGCGTTATGAGTCAGTCATTTAGAATGACTAAATTTCCTGCCTCATGCCTTATATCAGCTAAAAAATATGCGTTGTCGCAAACATAGATGAATTATCAACAGCCCCTCTTTTTTGAATTAGACTGAGTCAGTATGAAATGGCAACAGGCGATACGACAGCATTTTCCAAAACATAAATATGCCATTCAAGCGGCATATTTGGGAGATACTTCCGCACTGCCGTGGAGCAATTTAGGTTATTGGTCAGATGCAGTGGGATCTGATTATCCCGCTGCATGTCAAAATTTAGCAGCGCATTTGGCCGCAGCAGTGCATTTAAATTCAAAAGATGTTGTACTGGATTTAGGCTGTGGGCAAGGTGCCAGTCTTAAATATTGGTTGGAACACTATCAAATACAACGACTTGAAGCTGTTGAGCTACAAGATCATCATGTGCAGTCGATTCGACAACATTTAAATTCAAATATTAAAATTCACGCTGCTTCATTTTTAAATTTAAAAGCACTTTTTCCACAACCACGTTTTGATGTGGTGTTCTGTATCGATGCAGCATATCACAGTCATTTGAATTCATTTTTAAGTCAGGTCAGTGCGGTTTTGAATTCAAATGGACGTTTGGGCTTTCATTATTTAATTTGGGCAGAACAAGCGCCAACGCATGCGTTCAAACAGCTGCAATATCGTGCCTTATTAAAATCTGCCGCTGTCAATTTTAAAGATCTGATGTCTGAAAGTCAGCTTCGAGCGGTTTTAGAACAGTTTGAATTTAAACAGATTCAGGTGGAAGATTTGTCGGCACAAGTTTTGGCGGGTTTTGCTGACTATGTGAATCAGCATCTCAAGCATCGAGTACAAACGCGAGATACAGACTGGTTTAAAATTGCCATGACCGCACGTTTATGTGCCAAGCTCTATGCGGATGGCTGGATTAAATATGTGCAGGTGAGTGCGGAAAAAGCTTAATCTATCGTAATCAGCTGCTAGATAATGAAGTTTTTCGGTGTTTGGATGTTCATAATTGGCTTTAAATCCCACCCACCACATGAAACTGTTTCGGTAAAATTTTTGCGCCACACGTCAATTGATCCCCGACATAACCCACGGCTTTGTCATCAAAAAGAATATGATCGTGACTTTTTATAATTGTGGACCAACGCTGGCACTTAGGGCAGAAATGTCCATTACCCGCCACTAAAAATAAATTTCCCATTTGAGAAACACGCATTTGATTGGCAAGGATGATTCCACCATGATTGGTCATGGAATGATGCGTTGCAAAGCTTTGAGCCATGAGGTATTCCTTAAACTAGAAAACTTTAGAGAAGCATTGTTTTTTATACTAAATTTTCTAAGACTTATAATTTTAAATTTTTATTTTAATTCACAAAAATATTTTTAAATGTCAGTCTATATGGATGAAACATCAACAAAATAGACCATCAATATAAAAATAAGCTCTGAAATATGTGTATTGCATTCTAAAGTATAAAATACATTTAACAAGCTAAAAATCACAATCCCGTATTGCGGTTAAAGTTTTGCAGATAGATAGACGCCCTGAATAAATTGGAGATTCGGGCAGCATGAGTAAGATAAAAATATACGTTTATAAAAACAAAAAACCTCATAAATTTTTAATTTATGAGGTTTAATATGGTGCCGGCACACGGATTCGAACTGTGGACCTACTGATTACAAGTCAGTTGCTCTACCAACTGAGCTATGCCGGCGTTGTGTAGAGAATTTTACAGAATTTTTACGTGTGCGCAAGCCAAAAAGTAACCGTTTAATGCATGGCATAGATTTTTTGCAGATTTTGTATGCAGGGTTTTGGCGCGTTACAAACGAGGAAATCACACAGAAGATTTTGTAGGAAATGAGCCCAGCGGATGGGCTCATTGAAGAAAACAACCTGAAATGAGGTGTGAAAAAGCGATTATTTATTTCTTAAGATACGATCTAAATCCTGTGCACATTCTTCTAAGGTAAAGGCCATATCAAGTTGCATTTGTGGTTTGAGTTCATTTGCGAGCGTTCTCCATTGTTCAATTAGGCGAATGGCTTTTTGAATCTTATGTTTGTTGATGTCTTTGGCGATGGTAGGCGTGTATCCTCCACGTTTAGCATTTTTAATTTGTTTGACATAATTTTGGCTGTTATTCATGTTCGCTGTTCCTTAAAATGTAGTCAAACATAGTCAAGGACTAATTCGCACTCTGTTAATGTCTTGTTGCCAAGCGTGTAACTAGAGCCTGAGTCGGTCAGTTCCGACTTGTAGCGGTCAGTCCGTTCTTGC
>NZ_VPCW01000018.1:0-43244 GCF_013418015.1 Acinetobacter sp. YH12211 | reverse complement strand
AGTATAAATGCGAGAACGCAGGGGTATGTTATGAAGAAGTCAATGAAGCCTATACCACCCAAATTTGTTCGTGCTGTGGCTCACGCTCCAGTAGTCCGGAAGGTAGAGCAGGACTTGGAATAAGAGAATGGCAGTGTGTGGAGTGCGGTACGCTCCATGATCGGGATGTAAATTCCGCACTGAATATTCTTGCGCTCGGGCATGAGCGTCTAGCAGTAGGAATCTCCGTCCTTTAGGTCGGGGAGGATGTCAATGATTCATCACGACCTGCCTATAAGCAAAAACAAATAGATGCTTAAAATTTTGACCTTATAATCTTTCTATTAAAATCTAATTTTCCAATCAAAATTACAAAATTATTCGTTTTTACAAATTAAATAAGAATAATTATCCTTTAGCTATCCACACAGAAAACGGTCAAAGCAGCAGAAGGAGTATTCACATGAGCCATATTCAAAAATTTGTCGCCAACAATCAACGCATGTTCAAAAAAACTTTAAGCTACTACATCATGCACATCACCGTGGCGATGGTGGTCGGTTATATAGTCACAGGCAATATTTGGATGGCCATTACCTTAAGTTTGGTCGAACCGACAGTACAAGCTGTTGCGTATTTCATTCACGAGCGGATTTGGGAAAAGAAAGCACAAACGCAAGATTCTAAAATTATCGCTTAATGGTTTTATAGATTCTGCTTGTGAATATTCCATTTCAGTTTGAGATCATCTTGGTTGCAGCCCACGATGATCTTTTTTTATCTCTGCTGTATCTCTACAAGATCATCCCGAATGCATAGTTTAAAAATAAGTAGAATTTGTTTTGATTAATTCTAATTTTTTCTAAATAATAAGCACAGTAATAAAAAATCTTTATGGATGGTGCAAATGAATCTTGCAGCCTTTGAAGCCTTTGTTAAAGTCATGGAAACAGGTTCTATTTCTTTGGCAGCAGATCAGTTATTTATTACCCAACCTGCGGTGACCAAACGTATTCACAGCCTAGAAGACTATTTTGGCGTGAAACTGTTTGAATCAGCAGGTCGTGGAGTGCAAGCCACGCATGCAGCACATTCATTATTACCCAAAGTCAAAAACTGGCTGAATGAACTGGGCGATATTCACCACACTCTCAGTCATGAGCAAGGACAGGTTCAAGGCAAACTGAAAATCGGCACCAGTCACCATATTGGTTTGCACCATTTACCCAATCATTTACGTGAATATGTACAGGAATTTCCCAACGTCACGTTAGATGTGCATTTTGTCGACTCAGAACAGGCACATGAACAAGTTTTGGCAGGCGATTTAGAACTGGCTTTTCTGACCTTACCGCCCAAATTAGATGAACGTCTGTCTTATGTCACCATTTGGAATGATCCATTGGTGTTTGTGGTCGCATCTTTTCATCCGCTTGCACATCAGGAAAACCTGCAATTGACCGATTTACTCGCCTACCCTAGTTTGTTGCCTGCCGCGCAAACCTATACCAGTCAAATCACTTTGGCAGAGTTTGAAAAGCAAGGTGTTAAACCTAAAGTCACCATGAGCAACAATCCGTTAGAATCAATTCGGATGTTGGTGTCAATTGGTTTGGGATGGTCTGTTTTACCTAAAACGTTGGTCAATCAGGACTTACAACAGTTAGATATTGACTTAGAAATGAACCGTCAATTGGGCATGGTATGGCATCCGGGACGGACGCAATCACGCGCTGTTTTAGAATTGATTGAGATGATGAAACACTAAAAGATTAATGGTTTCTTTTGAATGAAAAACACCCTCAGACACGATTGTACTGAGGGTGTTTTTTTATTGGCTCAACTTGGACACAAGTGAAGTCTTAACGACTCACCGAATCTTCATGCAAAGATTCATTCAATTGGTCTACCACAATTGCCCATGAACCATCCGATTTCATTTTTTCGACGATAAACTGACGCTGTGCTTCCGTCCAAAATTCTGCCTCGGCAATTGTTGTTTCTGCATTCAATTGATGCGTTTCAATAAATTGCTGAATCGCAGCTTCACTGGCATCCAAACCCAGTTGTTCAAATAAATGTGTCATTCTTGGGCGTACACCACTCATTTTTTCACTCCTGATCATTTTTAATTCTTGTCTTACCTTAGCATGCCTATTCTAAAAATGAATGACATAATCCAACATTGCAATAAATAAAAACAAAAAATAAATCAATAAGCTAGTAAAAGCCAGAGTAGCAACACCTCAAAAAATTCAGACTTAAATTGACCAATCCTGCACATCCCAACCTTGCTCTTCAGCCAAAGCCTGTAAACGTGCATCAGGATTTACAGCAATGGCGTGATCTGCATATTCCAACAAGAAACGATCATTAATCGAGTCTGAATATGCCCAAGATTCTGTCACTTCACGCCCTGCAAGCCATTGCTCCAAACGCACCAACTTGCCTTGTTGATAACACGCAGTATTAATGACTTTGCCTGTATATTTACCATCGACCACTTCGGCATTGGTGGCAATAATTTCACTAATACCAAACTCACGGAAAATAGGTGCAGTAATAAAGTCAGATGTTGCTGTAATCCCCACCAATTCATGCCCTAATTCTTGATGACGCTGAATAGCTTTAAACCCTTCAGGGCGCATTTGTGGACGAATCACCTTTTGCATAAATAATTCATGCAAATCTGTGAGGTACTGATTGTCGTGCTGGGTTAAAAACTCAAATACAAATTCGTTATATGCAATTGGGTCGAGTTGCCCTGCTTTGTAGTCTTCATAAAACTTGTCGTTCATGGCGCGATGGCGAACAGGATCGACCAAGCCTTCACTTACCAAAAACTCACCCCAAGAATGATCTGAATCAGTATTTAACAAGGTGTGATCGAGATCAAATAGCGCCAATTTCATGAAAATACTCGTAAAAACTGAAATTTAAGAAAAAAATTGTAAATCTATCTCCGCTAGTCGATAGAAATTCGTTAAGATCATAGCAATTTTAACATTATTTACACTTTGCGTTTTCGAGTTGGAGAAAAGAAATCATCATCCCCGAGTGCAAAGTCATAAATTAAACAATATTTAGGTAGCCAAATGATCGACTCAGAAGGTTTCCGACCCAATGTCGGGATCATTTTGGCAAACGAGTTTGGACAAGTTTTATGGGCAAAACGCATTGGTCACAATGCATGGCAATTTCCGCAAGGAGGTATCCAATATGGAGAAACCCCTGAACAGGCACTTTATCGTGAGCTGAGAGAAGAAGTTGGCTTACTGCCCGAACACGTCCAAGTTATCGCGCAAACTAAAGGTTGGCTGCGTTATCGTTTGCCACATCGGTATATACGCACGGATTCGGATCCCGTATGTATTGGTCAAAAACAGAAGTGGTTTTTATTGCAACTGACAGCGTCAGCGCATCATATTCGGCTGAATTTGTCAGATCCACCCGAATTTGATCAATGGCAATGGGTCAGTTACTGGTATCCGCTTGGTCAGGTCGTCAATTTTAAACGTGACGTCTACCGTAAAGCGATGGTGGAGTTGTGCAATCAATTGCCCCTGAAAAAACCTTAAAATTTGCATGAAGATGTAGATTTTTTAGCTTATTGTTATAGGGTCATCTGTGGTGTAAAACTGACCTCAAATCATTGATTGGAATATGGAGTAGCGCGTATGTCGAACATGCAACTGGATACCCTTAGACGCATTGTACAAGAAATCAATGCGTCCACCAGTTTGCATGAATCACTCGATATTATGGTCAATCAGGTCGCAGAAGCCATGCATGTGGATGTCTGCTCTATTTACCTGCTCGATGAACGCAATCAACGCTATTTGCTCATGGCATCAAAGGGTTTAAATCCTGAGGCTGTGGGGCATGTGTCTCTACATACCAGTGAAGGTTTGGTCGGTTTAGTCGGACAACGTGAAGAAATTGTCAACCTAGACGACGCACCTAAACACGAACGCTTCATGTATTTGGCCGAAACAGGCGAGGAAATTTATAATTCTTTCCTTGGCGTGCCTGTCATGTATCGCCGTAAAGTTATGGGCGTTCTTGTGGTGCAAAACAAGGACAAACAAGACTTTTCTGAAGCGGCAGAATCCTTTTTAGTCACACTTTGTGCTCAGCTTTCAGGTGTCATTGCGCATGCGCATGCCGTGGGCAACATTGATGTGTTCCGCAAACCCAACAACCTGCCTGCCTACAAAACCTTTCAGGGCGTATCAGGTTCGGGCGGGATTGCACTGGGTCGTGCGGTAATTCTGTATCCACCTGCAGATTTGGCGGCTGTACCTGATCGTGAAGCTGAAGACATTAGTGAAGAGTTAGAATTACTAGACAACGCACTAGATGCAGTGCGTCAAGAAATTCAGGCACTAGATGACAAAATGCAGGATGCCTTAATGGCAGAAGAACGCGCTTTATTCAGTGTGTTCCTACGCATGTTGGATGAAAATGCCCTGCCTGCAGAAATTAAAGAACTGATTCGTGAAGGTAACTGGGCACAAGGTGCAGTGCGTATTGTAATTGACAATCACATTGCCCTATTTTCGCAAATGGAAGATGACTATTTACGCGAACGTGTTTCTGACCTGAAAGATTTAGGGCGTCGTATTCTCGCCTCTTTACAAGAAGCCGATGCCAGTCACCGTGAACTGACCGATGAAAGTATTTTAATTGGCGAAGAAATTTCCACAGCAGCTTTGGTAGAACTACCTGTCGATAAAATTGCAGCGATTGTTACCACCGAAGGCGCAATGAATTCTCACATGGTAATTGTGGCACGTGCTTTGGGTATTCCAACCGTAGTTGGCGTAACTGAGTTGCCGATCAACAGCCTAGACGATGTGGAAATGATTGTAGATGCGCACCAAGGTCGGGTGTTTATCAACCCGCCACGTCGCATGCGGACACGCTATAAAGAAATTCAAAAAGAAGAAGAACAGATTGCCAAAGACCTCAAGCAATATGAAACCAAAGATGCCATTACCCCTGACGGCGTAGCGGTAAAATTGTATGTCAATACAGGCTTGATGATTGACGTGGTGCGTGGCGTACAACGCGGTGCTAAAGGTGTTGGTTTATATCGTTCTGAAATTCCATTTATGCTGCGTGACCGTTTCCCGGGCGAAGAAGAACAGCGTGCTATTTACCGCCAACAGCTCAGTCACTTTGCCAACAAACCTGTGGTGATGCGTACGCTAGATATTGGCGCAGACAAGGACTTGCCGTACTTTTCGATTGAAGAAGAAAACTCAGCCTTGGGTTGGCGCGGGATTCGCTTCACGCTAGATCATCCTGAAATTTTTTCTTCGCAAATTCGTGCCATGCTCAAAGCCAGTATTGGTTTGAATAATCTGCATATTTTGCTGCCAATGATCACCAGTGTCAGCGAGGTTGAAGAAGCCTTGTATTTGCTAGATCGTGACTTGCAAGCAGTGCAGGAAGAAGAACAGGTTAAAATCACCAAACCGAAAATTGGCATTATGGTAGAAGTACCGAGTGTGCTGCTGCAAATTGATGAATTTGCCCCGTTGGTGGATTTTTTCTCGGTAGGATCAAACGATTTAACCCAGTATTTATTGGCAGTGGATCGTAACAATCCGCGTGTGGCCAACGTCTATTCACACTTTCATCCTGCAGTACTGCGCGCCTTAACCCGCTTGGTGAAAGAATGTCATAAATATGACAAGCCTGTGAGCGTTTGTGGCGAAATGGCAGGAGATCCGCTGTCTGCGGTAATTCTGATGGCAATGGGCTTTAATACCCTGTCGATGAGTTCAAGTAATATCTTGCGGGTGCGTAAAGCAATTTGTCATGTACCGATGACCGATGCGCAACATTTATTAGATCAGGCGTTAAAAATGAATAATCCGCTGATGGTGAAAAGTCTGATGGAATATTATTTTAAAACCCATGGCTTGGGCGATATGGTGAAACTAGCGACACGTATCGTATCTCCATAAAACTTAGTTTAAGCCTCAAGCAACACACCATTCACTCCAAAAACAACAAGGGCGATAATCATCGGAATATCGCCCTTGTTTGTGTTTGCTATAGCCTCGTTTGGCATTTTTCTTACGGTCTACAAAAACCTGACTTTTGTTGACTTCGTGCATGTGTTTGGCCACAAAGTTATGCTGAATAAGCTCAGGCTGTTTTTTCTTTGCCATTGCGCTGTTCCTTTCGGTTGATCATAGAAATGAGCAGTGTCACTACTCTTTATAGATGGAGATGTTGAGGGAAAATTCAAGCCAATTGCTTCTGCATAACGTGACTATTCTCTCGCCAATGTTCCATGTTCAATTGGGAAGCCGATCATACGCTTTTTTGTACATTTTACAAGCGACTTTCATTCAATAGTGCTAAGATAAAAAGAAGGGTAAATAAATTATTGCGCCACTTTATCAGATTTTTCTGACGGTTATTTTTGAAGGCTATTTTAAAGAATACTCAGCGGCTTTACCCATACAATTATAGCATGAAATTCTAAAAAATTTTATTACTTTGCAAAGACTTAGTAGTTATAAAATCCGCTAGAAAAACGGCAATGATTGGCTAATATGAATATAGAAGATCAGTTTAACAAGACCATTAAAAACAGGAGTCAAATTCATGATTTATGAAGTTTCTGGAGATATTTTACTGAGCGAAGCACGTGCGATTGCTCACGGTGTTGCCCCTAACGATAACTTTGCAACAGGTTTGGCTTTAAGTCTGCGTGAGCACTGGCCTGCGCTATATAAAGACTTCCGCAACTATTGTCATATTTACCATCCTAAAGCGGGTGAGCAATGGACTTGGGTCAATGCCGAAGGTCAACGCATCGTCAACCTGATGACTCAGGAAGCGGCTTATGACAACGGTTCAAAACCAGGTAAAGCATCGACAGAATACGTCAACCGCACTTTGAAAAACTTAAAACAGTTGATTGAAGAAGAGAAAATTGAAAGCTTGGCGTTACCGCGTCTTGCAACAGGTGTAGGCGGTTTAGATTGGGAAGATGTACGTCCACTCATCTACAAACACTTAGAAGATTTGGATATTCCAATTTACATCTACACTCTATATCAAAAAGGTGTAAAAGCTGAAGAGCCTGCGAAATAAGTTTCGCTGAAGCAATCAGCTTTGCTACAAGCGAGCGTGATTGATCACGACTCGACTGCAATATACGGTTCAATTCACCCGTTTGGTTTTACCAAGCGGGTGAATTTTTTGTGCAGAATCAAGTAGCAAGGGATGCTATGCTGAAAATGCACGCTGCAAGATGGATGCAACATCGACCTGTTTAGGTTTAAGCATACCCACCACTTGCCCATGCAATGCACTATAACGCGACTGAATAAAACCTTCTGCCACAAAACTTGGCGCATAACGCAACAACAAAACCGCTTGTGCCAAAATCACCAAACGGCTCACCAAAGCACGTGCCATAAATTGTAAATCGTTGCTGTTCGTGGTCTGCAATAACTGCTGCAAACCATCTAATTCACTGCCCAAAATAGGATGAGTAACGGCAGTGCGAGCAAAATCCTGCAATAACACCTGAATCAGCTCAGGTTCTCGCTGCATAGCGCGTAGTACATCCAGACACATGACATTGCCTGAACCTTCCCAAATGGTATTTACAGGTGCTTCTTTGAAAATACGTGCCATGATGCTGTTATCGACATAACCATTGCCACCAAAAACTTCCATCATCTCACCTGTAAGTTCCACCGCGCGTTTGCAAATCCAGAACTTTGCAGCAGGGGTCATTAAACGCTTCCATGCCAAAGACACAGCATCATCGCTTTCATAACAATGTGCCAAATGAAAACTGAGCTGTACCGCAGCTTCAGTTTCCAAAGCCAAATCTGCCAAGACTGCCTGCATTAATGGCTGATTCGCCAAAGTCTGTCCAAATGCTTGACGTTGTCGAGTATAGGCAAGGCATTGCACCAAGGCTTGACGCAGCATGGCACTACTGCCCACAGCACAGGTTAAACGAGTGTAGTTCGCCATTTCAATAATGGTGGGAATACCGCGCCCTGCTTCGCCAATCATGATGCCCCACGCCTGCTGAAATTCGACTTCAGAACTGGAGTTACTCCGATTTCCCACTTTGTCTTTTAAACGCTGTACCTGAATATTATTTTTTCTGCCATCTTCTAACCAACGCGGTACAAAGAAACAAGCCAAACCATCTTGTTCGGTATTGGCGACCACCAAATGTGCATCACACATTGGTGCAGAGAAAAACCATTTATGACCTGTGAGCAAATAGGCTTGCCCACGCCCTGTTGCTGCGACTGGAATGGCAAGCGTTTGGTTGGCACGTACATCTGAACCACCCTGCTTTTCGGTCATGCCCATGCCCAACCAAATAGATTTCTTTTGTGAAATCGGCACATCACGCGGGTCATATTCATGCGATAACAGTTTTTCGCCCATGCTTGCCCATAATTCAGGTTCACGCTGAATGAGCGGAATACTGCCTAAAGTCATGGAATTTGGACATAAATTGCCACACTCAACCTGTCCCGCCAAATAAAAGCGACTGGCCCAATCGACCCATTTTGCCGTAGATTGCGGTTGTTTAAATGGATGTGCATGCGTGTCAAACTTGCGATTCAGCGCCATCCAGTGATGCCATGCGGGATGAAACTCCACTACATCTTTACGGCGTCCACGTGCATCGAAGGCATGTAAAATAGGCGTATGCCGATTGGCTAAATCGGCATAGTGATAATATTCTGCCGATGCTGCAATATGTCCCAATTCGCTCAGTCGAGTCTGATCTTGACTGCCATAACGGGTTAAAATTTCTTGTAAAACCGTATCGGTTTCAAATAAGTTATAGTCTTGTAATTCATCAAACTGATTTTGAATTTGATGGGTCATCCATGTCTGCATTGTGTCACTCCTAGACAAACGCGATGCTATCATTGCATTTAGTATAGAGAAAAATATGTGCTCAGGTGTTCGGCTTTATTTATGAAAAATTCTGAGGTTCAAGTGCGCCGTAAGCCGCGCCAATCGCGGGCTAAACTGACTCAAGAGGCTTTACAGGAAAGTTTTGTTCGGCTTTTGCATGAACGCTCGGCAGCTGAAATTACCATTCGTGAAATTACTAATTTGGCAGGTGTCGGTTTAGGCACTTTTTATGAATACTTTGCCAAGAAAGAAGATTTACTGGCATTGACGATTCACCTGCAAGTCAAACAGCATGCAGAACACTTAAAAAGTTATGCCCAACAGCAACTTGAGTTATCCACAGTTGTTGAAATAAACCGCTATATTGCAACCATCATTCAGTTTCAGCTTCAGCAAATTCAGGCACAACAATGGCTTTGGGCGCAGACTTTTTTACTGGAACGGCAGGTATCACACATTGAAACTTACCAAAAAAGTTACAGCATGATGCTACAGATGTGGCAACAGATTTTCGCACCTGTCATACACAATGCCGAACAACAACTGCGCCTTGCTTTGAATCTGCATCGCATCAGTTATGGTTTTATTTCGCAAAGTTTATTAATCAATCCACATTATCAAGATTGGGATGCCTTGCACACCGATATTTCATTGGCGATTCAACCGTTTTTAGTCTCTGTTTCAGATATTTAATGCTGCAAAAACTATTAGGGTCTGTTGACACTTCGTCTATGTTTGCGACGACGCATATTTTTTTAGCTGATATAAGGCATGAGATAGGGAATTTAGTCATTCTAAGTGACTGACACATAACGTAATAGCAGCAAAAAATATGCTTGTCCTGAAAGGCTGTGACTAAAACTTTCTCAGATTGCGTTATGAAACTTGGCAATAGTCTCGCTATTCCCTGCGTTTCATGCCTGATCTGCTCAGTTTTAGCCTACAGCGCAAGCCATTTATGAAATGTCAACAGACCCTGATTTCCACACAAACAATAATCGAATACACCAATCATAAACAATAAATTTATCTATTTGTAAAATTATAAAAATCGTTTTACATTAAAATGGTGAGATTTGAAAAGCTTTCATCTACAAAGCCCGATCTGCATGGTATTGTGGTGTTGTAGTTGATTTTTTAAACAAACAAAACGGTTCATGGCCGCTTGTTTTAGAAGCTAAATTTCTAATACAGCCCACCACATGATGATCACAATAATGGAGAACAACGATGAGCCAAGAGATAAAAAAATGCCCTGTAACGCATTTAACCACCGATGCAGGCGCACCTGTTGTAGATAACCAAAATAGTATGACTGCGGGCGCACGTGGCCCACTCCTTACTCAAGATTTATGGCTCAATGAAAAGTTGGCAAACTTTGTACGTGAAGTAATTCCTGAGCGTCGTATGCATGCCAAAGGTTCAGGTGCGTTTGGTACGTTTACGGTCACGCACGACATCAGCCAATATACCCGTGCCAAAATTTTCTCTGAAGTTGGCAAAAAAACTGAAATGTTTGCTCGTTTCTCTACCGTTGCAGGTGAGCGTGGCGCTGCCGATGCAGAACGTGACATTCGTGGTTTTGCTTTAAAATTCTATACTGAAGAAGGCAACTGGGATTTAGTCGGTAACAACACACCAGTGTTCTTTTTCCGCGACCCACGTCAATTCCCTGACCTGAATAAAGCGGTAAAGCGTGACCCACGCACCAACCTGCGTAATGCGACCAATAACTGGGATTTCTGGACTTTGCTGCCAGAAGCACTGCACCAAGTCACCATTGTGATGTCGGATCGTGGTATTCCTGTGGGTTATCGTCACATGCATGGTTTTGGTAGCCACACCTATAGTTTTATTAATGCCAATAATGAGCGTTTCTGGGTGAAATTCCACTTCCGCACTCAACAAGGCATTCAAAACCTGACCGATGCAGAAGCAGCAGAATTGATTGGTCGTGACCGTGAAAGCAGCCAGACTGACCTTTACAATGCCATTGAACGCGGTGATTTCCCGAAATGGACGCTGTTCGTGCAAATCATGCCTGAACTGGATGCAGAAAAAGTCCCTTATCACCCATTTGACCTCACCAAAGTTTGGCCGAAAGGTGATTATCCACTGATTGAAGTGGGTGAATTTGAACTGAACCGTAACCCTGAAAACTACTTCCAAGATGTTGAACAGGCTGCCTTTGCACCAAGCAACCTTGTACCAGGAATTAGCTACTCGCCAGATCGCATGTTACAAGCGCGTTTGGTCAACTATGCCGATGCTGCACGTTACCGTGTTGGTGTGAACCATTCACAAATTCCAGTGAATGCTGCACGCTGCCCTGTGCACTCAAACCGTCGTGATGGTCAGGGTCGTATGGATGGCAACTATGGCAGCTTGCCACACTATGAGCCAAACAGCTTCCATCAATGGCAAGAGCAACCACAATACCGCGAACCACCGCTAAAAATTCGTGGCGATGCAGATTTCTGGGATTATCGTGAAGATGATAGCAACTATTTTAGCCAGCCGCGTGCCTTGTTCAATTTAATGAACCCTGAGCAAAAACAAGCACTGTTTGATAACACGGCACGTGCAATGGGTGATGCTTTAGACTTTATTAAGTATCGTCATATTCGTAACTGTTATGCATGTGACCCTGCTTATGGCGAAGGCGTTGCAGCGGCTTTAGGCATGACCGTTGCCGATGCGCAAGCAGCACGTGCCAGTGACCCTGCACTTGGTCAGCCTGGCGTACTGTAATCTTTGTAGTTAAAGATCAAGTCAGTCTGAACAGCAAGACTTTAAACACCAAAACAAAGCCCCTATTTCGATAGGGGCTTTGTGTTCTATATCTATCATTGCCACTTTTCAGTAGCGTGAAAAGTAGCGTGTCACTTTTATTTAAGGTCAAGTTTTTAAAAGATTAAACAATTAATTTCTTACCTTCACGAATACAATAAAATGGGTTCATCAGTTTAGAAGAACGCTTCATGGCTTGATGCAAATCTGCCTCAGGCTGATCACGTCCTTCATCAGTCAATTCAAAGGTTCGATAGTGAATTGCCAATGAACATTTGGAATGTAAGTCTTTATGTGCCTGAAAAGCATCTTCAGGATTCATGTGCATATAACGCATTAAATTGTGGGGTTCATAAGCACCAATCGGCAAAAGTGCCACGCGCGGTGCGCCAATGCGGGTTTGGATTTCTTTAAAGTGTGACGAGTAACCTGTATCGCCCGCAAAGAAGCAATGATCTTGCCCATGCAAAATAGAAAAACCGCCCCATAACGCCATGTTCTGATCACGTGCGCCACGCCCTGAACCATGTTGTGCAGGGGTGTAGACAATTTTCACTTCTTTAAATAAAGCCGATTGCCACCAGTCCATTTCAATCACATGCAAATCAGGCGGCAAATACCAAGCATTGCCCAAACCTGTATAAATAGGCATGGCAAATTGATGATTCAGCCATTTTAAGGTGGCTAAATCCATGTGGTCATAATGGTTATGGCTCAAGAAGACGGCATGAATGGTCGGTAAATCTTCCAGTGCAATCCCTGCAGGACAGGCACGTTTAGGCCCTCGCCCCTGTTTCGGACTGGCATGCTCTGCCCAGACTGGATCGGTTAAAAAGTTATACGGTCCAATTTGAATCAGCACCGTTGCATGCCCCACAAACCAAACTTGCCAATCATCCAAACTGGCGTGTGGACGTAATTGTGGCAAAGCACTTGGCGCTGTAAAAAATTGCTGTGCTTCTTGTTGCGGATTGACATTCCAACTGTTCGATTTGCGTTTTAGCAACCATTTCAATAAATCAGTTTGGCTGCGCCCCTCAGGACACGCAATCGGATTAAAAAACTGCGCTCCATCATAATGATTTGAAGGCAAAAACTGCAGCTTGGGTTTACGCCAAGTATGCGACCAACAGGCTTCCGTTGGCAGTTGAAAATGCTTTTGTTCCACGTTGTTCATGTAAGCCCAATAATATATAGCGCATCTACCATGATGCTTTTTATCCTGATCTGTTCAGAAAAAAACACAGCTTTGGTTCATGTGTTGACTCTATCACGCATAGTAGCGAAATCAAGCAGGCAATTTCCTTTATGTTTTTGTTGTTTTGAGAAAAAAGTCGTATCGACAGCGGGTTAATGATCGGAAATTTATACCTCAGATAAACGAGGCTTTAGAAAAACCTAAACACGGGTATAGCAATGCGGGCTTAGCGTTTAGCAAAATATTGTTCGCGCCATTCTTTCCAGAAATACATCACAATCCCGAACATCACCACGGCAATGCCAATAAACGCATTCATGCTGATGTGTTCATTATTTAAGGTCGCACCTAAAATTAACGCGATGATGGGAGTCATCACATTACTTAAAGATACGGTTGAGGCATTTAAACGACGAATCAGCCAGAAATAACACAGCATGGCGACAATAGACGACATGATCATGGTAAATACAAAACCAATCATGGCTTGGCTGCTTGGCATTTGAGTCGGGAAATGCGACCAAATAAAGGGAATTAATAACAATGACCCTGCCGATGATACCAATAAAGAACCTGTGGCTTGTGACATCGGCTTTAAAGGAGCATTGATTTGTTTGACCCAAAAAATTGAGCTGATATAGGACAGCATACTGATAAACATCAACACCACGCCCCATGGATTCACTTTGCTGTCGGCAGAGTCTGCAAAGACAAAGCTGAGTCCTGCAATCGCAATTGCCATCCCTGTCCACTGTAAGGCAATCAATTTTTGCGTGCGTAAAATCACATGACCAATCAAGCCTGCGATTAAAGGAGAAAAACCAAAAATCAGTGCCATTAAGCCTGAAGTTAAATAATTGGCGGCCAAGTAAATAAATAGCTGTGCACCAATTAAATTCAGACTACCCGCCAAATAGCTTTTCATTGAGGTGTGATCAAAAGGCAGTGGATCGCGCATGAGTTTAAGCACGCACAGCGCAATCACGGAAGCCCCAAAGTAGCGGATAATCAAAACCCACATTGGATGAATTTCCTGCACACTCCAGACAATCGCCAATGGCGTGGTCGCCCAGATGAGTACCAATAAGGCATAAATACTGGCGGTTACCACAACAGGAGATGTATTCGTATTCATCGCTTGCTCAACATAAAATGGACACTTTTCTTCGGCAGATAAAAAACAGACCCAAGTTGCCTCAGGTCTGTTTTTCATCAGTTCAAGCTTACTTCACCAATTTGCGAAGGTCTTGGCTCACATCTAAATATTTGTCTGCTTCAAAAGCAGCTTGTTTAGCAATCAGCTTTTTCAAGTGACGCATATCTTTGGCTGAGTTGACGGTAATTCCGCCGACAATCACGCCATCGGTCACACCAAACAATACGAATGAAGACTCACTGCGTTTGGAAGCATCCATCTCACCACGCACATGCCATTCTGCTGCTGACATATCTCCTACAAATTGGTAGTTAATGTCGAGTTGATCAGTCCAGAACCAAGCGGGATTGGCTACAGGATGTTCCACGCCCATCACATGACGCGCGAATATGCCTGCTTGCAGGTTGGCATTTTCCCAAGTTTCTACACGACGATGATTGCCACATTCACGCAGTTGTGATGCGACATCGCCCGCAGCATAAATGTCTGGGTTTGAGGTTTGACAGTTTTCATTCACATGCACGGCAAAGTCTGCATCTAAGCCTGCTTCAACTGCCAGTTGTGCGTTTGGAATAATCCCAATACCGTAAATCACCGCATCGGCACGTAGTTCTTCGCCACCTTCTAGGGTCACGACAATTTCTTCACCATCTAGCTTGCAATCTGCAATTTGCGTAGACAGACGTACATCAACTCCTGCCAATAACTGCTGTTGCAGTAAAAACTCACTCAAGATGAGTGGTGATGAACGTCCCATCACCATTGGTCCCATTTCAATGACGGTTACCCGACAGTCTTTGAAACGTGCAGAAGATGCCAACTCTAAACCAATCACACCACCACCAATTAAGATGATGCGACGACCCGCTTGTAATACAGGGACTAAGGCTTGCGAGTCTTCAAGATTACGCAACGTGTAAACGTGTTTACCTAAGGCATCAAAATTTGGCAAGCGACGTGCAGCACCGCCTGTGGCAAGTAACAACTTGTCGTAGGCAATAACCTCACCATTTTGCAATTCAACCGTATGTGCTTCGGCATTGATTTTGCTCACGCCATTGCCACGAATAGTGGTCACACCTAGTTCTGCCAATTTTTCTTCCGACAGAATCTCGATTTTGGTTTCTTCAGGACGCAAAATCACATCTTTAGACAACGGTGGACGCTCATAAGGCAAATGTATTTCATCGCCAATTAAGATGATGTTGCCTGCATATTGATTGCCTCGCAGCTCAAGAATGGCGCTCGCCCCTGCCTGACCTGCACCCACAATCACAATTGTTTCTACACTCATGGGCTTAACCTTTTAACTCGGCAGATACGATGCCAAAGCCCGCAATCCACTCACTAATATCTTCATAGCAATGCGTGGTCATTTCATACGCACCCAGTTCATCTAACGCAGCAAAAGCAGCCATCCACGAACGGACTTCCTGACCACCACGACCACCATCTCGACGAATTTCAGCTTCGGTCATGGCTTCCATAGCCACAAAGTCTGCCTGTTTGAATTTTTCAAGCAAGGCAATATCCCACTCAGGGCTGAGCGGCACAGCCACAGAGGTATCACCTGCTGCAAGTTTTTGACCGACTGCAATCACTTTAGCCTGACGTGCATGACGTGCTTCAGGACTCGGATTACGACCTGCAATTAAAAATTCTTCAACTTCAGGCGGTACTGAACCCATTTGCGGTGTTGGTGGATCGTGCGACAAACCACCTGTACCTAAAACAAGAACACGTTCATTTTCAAGATTCAACGACTTGATAAATTGACCCACAGCACGCCCCAAAGCAATGGTACGCTTGGTGGTTGGCATCGGCGCTGCAGCGCCATTAATAAACACGGGAATGGTTGGATAACGATCTAGCTGCCCTTCACACAAAAAGTGTAATGGCTGAGTCACCCCATGGTCGGCCTGCATACGATACGAATATGCAACATCTACACCTTCATCCAACACACGGCGCACCATCGCCAAGGCTTTGTCTTCAGGCACATCAATACGGTTGTTGTCTTTGCCGTAGTCCCAGTCACCCGCAGCCGTAGCACGAATACCGACACAGAAACTTGGCATCAAATCGTAAAAGAAACCGTTGAAATGGTCTGGACCAAAGGTAATGATCAGGGTTGGATCGTATGCTTTGACTTCGGCAGAAAGTTGCTCAAAGGCAGCACGAACTTTTTGTTCTTTAGATTGATCTTGCGGTGTTGCAAATTCCATTAAAGGACTGTGCGATGCACAAATGAGTTTAACGGCCATGAAAGACTCCTAAATAAGGAAGGCAGCCCAGAGAAAGGCTGCCGATTCGTCTATTGAATTTAGACTCAATTTTATTCGTCAAAAAAACCTGCACGTGGTTGACGCAAACCACGAATACCCAAACCACATTCTGCATTGATCAGAACGCCAGTCAGCGCACGGTTATTTTGACGCGATGCCAAGAGCACATACGAACCAGTCATGTCTTCTGGCTCAGGCAAGAAATTCAGCGGCATACCGCGTGCAATTTTTTCAGGATCACGTGCATCGAGTAAGCCTAGGTTTTCCTGACCTAAAGATGCTGCGCCCTTAATATTGACATTCATCGCTGAAGGCGCAACAGCATTGACACGTACTTTAGGTGCCAATTCATAAGCCAACTCTTTCATGATGCCAACACCTGCATGTTTAGATGCAGTGTAAACAGGACCACCGCCTGAAGAATACAGCGCAGAATTGGATAAGGTTAAGATGATAGAACCTTCAGATTTCACCAACTCATCCAGTGCTGCTTTTGCCCCCAAGATTAACGCCTTGGTATTGATGCCCATGATTTCATCAAAGGCTTTTTCAAGCTGCTCACCAGAAGTATTGACGATATCTGCGTAGTGATCCCAAATCCCTGCATTGCCAATAAAGCAATCCAGCTTTCCAAAACGCTCCACAGTGGCCTGCACAGCACGGACATTGTCTGCATAGTTGGCAACATCACCAGCGACTGCCACGATTTGATCACCAAAACGTTCTTTTAAGGCATCGACTTTAGATTGTGAGCGCTGTAACACGCCCACATGCGCACCTTCTTCAAGAAAGCGCTCGACCAAAGCCCAACCTAAACCAGAACCGCCACCTGTAATCAGTGCCACTTCGCCTTTTAGCCAACCCATGCTTACTCTCCTGCCATTTCTACATATAACGCGCCGTCTTCAACCACCACAGGGAAAGTTTGAATCGGGTCGGTGGCTGGCAAGCATAATGCTTGACCAGTCTTTAAACAGAAACGTGCAGAATGCAGTGGGCATTCAACTGTGCCATCATCTTCAAGATAACCTTCAGACATTGAGGCATTGCCGTGTGAACAACGGTCATTCATGGCAAAGAACTCACCACCGTTGTTGAATACTGCCAGTGCTTCAATACCGTTCACACCGCAATCCACTTTTAACGCTTCGCCTTCGTCTAATTCGTCAACTTGGCAAACAAAGATTTTATTCATTAGAAGAATACACTCAGGTTGTGTGAGTTATAGGTTACTTGGTCAAGTACAATCTTACGGTTGAAGATCTGGAAGCCTAAGCCACCTTCAACACGACGGATTTTGTCATGGCGCTTACCACAGTAAATAGTCACGTCTTTCTCTTTTTGAGTACGGTACAACAAGTAAGTTACGTGTACGTCGTATTCACCTTCGACCTCTGTCGCTTCAACAATCACGTTGCTGACCATATGCGTGGTACGTGACGGAGGTTCTTCAGCCCATGCCATACCTGTTTCCAGACGTGCAACACGGCGCTCAAGCAAGTGTTTGTTGTCGTTGAACACCCAAGTTGTAGGTGGTTCAACTGAACGACGACGGTCACGGGTTTGCGCATTTGGTGTGGTACGCAAGGTATAAGAAATGTCTTCTGCCATGAGGTCTAACCACTCACGGAATTTCCAGTCGTCCAGCAATTTTGCTTCGCGATACAAGAATTGGCTCACTTCATGTTGAAGTTCTAAACTGATTTGACTCATTTCATTAGCTCCTTCTCGTATTCGTCAGCTGCTTTTTCAACGTCTTCCCATTTTTCATGGATCAGCAAGTCTGCCCAACGGCGGTACATACCACGTGCTGCAGTTTCAGAGAAAATGTAGTTGGTGATTCCTGGAATACCATCTTCACGTACTTTTTCGTTGCCTTTACCCATTTCGACAATGAGCTTGTTTTGACGTGCTTTATAGCCGCGCAATACTTTTTGAATTTCAATCCAGTTTTCAGAGTCATCTTGCTCTAAGAAACCTGCAGGACCGAAAGCACGTGTTGCAGAACGCTCAAATGCTTCTTTCACGTCTTGAGGTGCTTCAGCATCGGCAATACAGAATGCCCATACTTCAGTTTTGTTTGGACCACGTGGATGCCATACGCGCAGTGTTGCAGTACCGTTCAACCAAGACAGTGTTGGGAACATGGTGTTGTGACCTGCAAGACGTAAAGCACGTACTTCGCCTAAACGCTCTTTCACTTCTTCGTAAGTTTCGCGGAAGTAATTGGCAACTTCACCATCAACCCATACGTTTGCATCTGGTTTTTCTGTAAAGAAGAAACCTGAACCGTGACCACGTGAACCATACTGAATTGCATCTTTGGCAGTTTCCCAAACAGGACGAGCTGTTTGCGCTGCACCTAATTGTTTGGTGCTGTCATCATCTGGTTTTGCACCAAGTACCTGAATGGCAGAGGCGTGTGAGAACAAAGCGTGATATTGGTCAGAAGCAAACTGTTCTGCAGCAAATTTCCAGTTACAGTCAATTTCCCACTTGTGTACGCCACCAATAATTTCAGTACCACCCGGACGACGGTCAATCACGCCATCTAAGTACCAAGCGATGTCGCCCATATATTCTTCTAGGTCTGGAGTGGTTTCATCCCAGCAACCAAAGATCAAGCCTTTGTAAGACTTCACGCGGTTCACTTCCACCAAGCCCCATTGCTCTTTACAAGCACCTTGTGGATACGCACGTTCTTCTAAAGGAATATCTTTGAGTGAACCATCAATACCGTAAGACCAACCGTGATATGGGCAAGTAAATGCACGGGTATTACCACAGTCTGCAAAGCTCACACGCATAGAACGGTGACGGCACTGGTTTAAAAATGCTTTGATTGAACCGTCTTTTTGACGTGCCACAATAATTGGATCTTCACCCATGTAGGTGTTGAAGAAGTCGCCAGCTTTAGGAATTTGGCTTTCATGACACAGGAACAACCACGTACGGCCGAACACACGTTCAAGTTCTAATTCGTAGATATCTGGATCTGTATAAATAGATGGAGTGATACGTCCATTTTGTGCATCGACCAAAGCGTCGATTTCGCGCACATCAATTTTTCCACTCATGAAAAGCTCTCCTGTGACCAACAACGGCACAAAGTAAATAGACTCAACTTTTGATGGATAATGGTTTTTTAGGGACGTTTAGTGAAATATTTTTTTTGTTTCAATTAATAGTTTTTATAGATTAATCCAGCATTATATTTTGCATTTAAATCGTTGCATAATGATGAAACCCTATTTACTTCGTGAATGACACAATAATTCTCACCGAATAGTTGTTTATAGATCATTCTTTTATTAATCTATAATTAGACATATTTTGAATTAATCTTTGGAATGGTTGTATGGAATTACGTCACCTTCGCTACTTCATTACCGTTGCTGAAGAACTCAACTTCAGTAAAGCCGCACTTAAACTTTATACGGCTCAACCTTCGCTGAGTCAGCAAATTAAAGATTTAGAAGAAGATGTCGGCGTTAAGCTACTCAACCGTACCAAACGTAAAGTCGAGCTAACCGAAGAAGGTGCTGTATTTTTAGAACAGGCGCGTCTGACTTTGGCGCAAGCCGACAAAGCGGTTGCCATGGCGCGTCAGGTGTCACAAGCCAAACAGCAAATGCTGCGCATTGGCTTTGTTCCTGTGGCAGAAATGAAAATTTTCCCTTTTGTACTGCCTAATTTACGAGTACAAAACCCAGATTTAAAAATTGAATTGCTGAGCCTAAACAACACTGAGCAAATGAAAATGATTAAAAAAGGTGAACTCGACATCACCTTTACCCGTCACAATATCAACAGTGATGAAATTGAAAGCCAGTTTGTACTGCGTGAACCACTGATTTTTATTTTGCCCAAAGATCATCCGTTAGCAAAATACGAACGCGTTCCTGTCAAAGCATTGAATGGCATTGATTTTATTATTCCTTCGGCAGAGGCTTCTTATAATCTGCATCACTTGATTGTCGATTTTGCCAAACAGCACAACATTGAACTAAACATTGTGCAAAAAGCTGACAACATTTTATTTAATATCAACTCGATTGGTATGGGCTTGGGCTGCACCATTTTACCGGGCTATGTTGCCCCCCTCACCATGGAAAATACCGTCATCCGCCCACTTGATGTAGAACTTCCGCATTTAGATTTGTACGTCAGCTACGGCAAAAACAGCCATTCCGCTGCGGTACAGAAATTTATGGAACTGCTCACACGTGTGTTCTATTTGGACATCAACCGCGAACAATAATTCTAAAACCACTCGCGTTTTTCAACCTTTCAAAAGTGCTTGCTGCTTGATGTAGTAAGCACTTTTTTTGTGCATCCTAAATGCTAAAACAAAGCTTTAGACTTAAGTCTAAACTTATTTTTTTAATCTTTTTCTGAACTACTGCTCATTCTTACACTCAAACATTCGCATTTTTGCAGTCTGCTTTTTCCTCGCTTCGCTACCACATTTCCTGCAAATTACAACTTAAGTCTAATAAGTTAAAATAGGCACCCCATCGCTATTTTCTAAAATTAAGCCGATGATAACAGGCAGTAACACCTTTAGATTGCACATCCAGAAAGGATCAAGAATGATAAAAACACCCTTCAGCAGAATGAAAACAGGGATTCAATATCGTCCTTATTTTTTTATCAGTTTTGTGATTACCATTGTGCTGTATGCTATTTTTCAGACCCTCACTGCATGGTCATGGTCAAGCTGTTTATTGATTAGCTGGAATATCGCGATTTCCTGCTATTTGGTTTTAACCATGCGCAGTTTGTGGCACAGCGATCATGCACATATTTTACAACGTGCCCAACAACAAGATGCCAGCAAATGGCTGATTTTATTCTTGGTATTTCTAACCTTAGTGATGTGCTTTATTGCGATCATTGTCGAGGTGAATTTATTTGCACAAAGTGAGTTTGTGCGCATGGGACATTTTATTTTATCCATTACCACTATTTTATGTGCTTGGTTTTTTATGCACACCATTTTTGCGATTCACTATGCGCATGACTATTATTTGGCACTGCAACAGCAGCAAGAAGGTGGTTTGGATTTTCCCAAGACGTCGCATCCAACCTATCCTGACTTTTTATATTTCAGCTATGTGATTGGTACATCTGCACAAACCGCCGATGTCTCGATTAGCTCACAACCCATGCGGGTACTGAACACGCTACATATTATTTTGGCTTATAGCTTTAATACCACTATTTTGGCAATTTGCATTAACTTGGTCGCGAGCTTTATTCAGCACTAAATTGGGTACATAAAACATCCATAAAAAAGGATGGCAAATTGCCATCCTTTTTTACCTCACTGCGCTTAATTTACGCCACGTGCAGTTAAGTAGTTTTTAATCACAGTGTTAAATTCTTCCGCTTTTTCAACCTGTGACCAGTGACCACATTGGCTGAAAATGTGTGCATCGGCATGTGGCACAATATTTAAAATATCCCATGTACGCGATACTGGAATCACCACATCTTGCGTACCGTGAATCAGCAATACAGGCACAGTGATGTCTTTCATTTTGTCAAAGTCGAGTGGGAACTCGAAACGGTCACGGTCACGCGCGCCCACAACATCCATTAAACGGTCTGAAGCATAGTCATTTTTTGCAGAAGCAAAACGGACTTTGACCAACTCATCTGTAATCAAGTCTTTATTTACCACGAACATTGAAAGCGTCTTTTTAATGCCTTCTTCAGTCAATACAGGATTTGCATGCGCTTTGAGGGCTGCAGTCTGTTTTGCACCGCCTGTACCCATTGAGATAATACCAAGAACAC
This sequence comes from Acinetobacter sp. YH12211, assembly GCF_013418015.1. NCBI lineage: Bacteria > Pseudomonadati > Pseudomonadota > Gammaproteobacteria > Moraxellales > Moraxellaceae > Acinetobacter > Acinetobacter sp. YH12211. Next base: position 21,109 of record NZ_VPCW01000018.1, on the reverse strand, counting down.
GCTCTGGGTAATCCAATGCCAACTGGAATGCCAACCAGCCACCCAACGAGTTACCCACCAACCAAGTTTTTTCAATGCCCAATGCATCTAAAGTACGTACAGCATGATCTACCCATGCACGGATGCCATATTGTGTGCCCGGTGCAACCACAGTTTGACCATAGCCGATGGTATCAATGGCGATACAACGTGCTTGCTCACCAATTTGTGGCAAGTTTAACCACCAGTTTGCAGCAGCCGATACGCCTGTACCTGAACCGTGTAAAAATAGAATAGGTGTACCTTCACCCACTTCATGATAATGCGTTAATTCGCCTTCTGCTGTTTCAATCCATTTATCTTCTAAGCCAAAGAATGGATCTGTTGTATAGTCAGGGATTTGAACAGTGCTCATATATACTCCTCGTACAGTCTTTAGCTTGCGTTTGGCTCTAGGTATAGAATTTGACGTCAAGTGGACTCATTCAACATTACTTTTTACAGGCTTATATTACCTGTTCACACAGCATCAACTGATACAAATTTACGATCACAACCCATAAAAAAACGATTAAACAACTCTTTGAATTTTATAACTTTAATAAAATAAAAGTCTTAATTTATATAAGGTATTTATTCAGTAAATATTAAAAAAAGAGCGACTATAAAAAGCCGCTCTGATTTTTATCTAGCTTTAGAATTTATAAGTGTAAGTCGTGGCGATACGGTGTTCTTCTAAGTCATTCGCAAAGTTAAAGTTGGTATCGATGAACATGTACTGAAAACCAAGTCCTTTAAGTTTACCTTCAGGCACAACATAATTTACGATTACATTCGTTTCGTTTTCTTTACCCTCTTTAAGCGACTGACCAGCATTGTTGGTTAACTTATGGTAAGTACCATCTATATTATCACCGCGAAAATGACGTACTGTCGCTGTTAAACCAGATACACCCACATCGGCAAAATTATAGGTATAACCCAAACTCCAAGAACGCTCATCTTTACGAATGAAGCTCGCCACAGACCAGTTGTCTAAGTAAGGCTGCGGCACCCACCCGCCCAAGGTCGGGAACATTGGGGCTTTTGTACCGTGCTCACCAAACATTTGTTGATAACCTAACTGTACAGTGTGCATCCCATTGTTGATTTTTGCACCCGCAGACACGGCCTGGCTGTCAATATTGCCATACAGCTTGTCACCCGATTCGCTGTTGTCAAAATAGCGTACATGGGTATCCAGCTTAGTTTTTTCAGCCAAAGTCGTTTTATAGTTTGCAGCGACATAATGTTGTTGATAGATGTTGGTTACATCCGCATACCAATAACTTCCACCTACTTTAGGGGTAAATTGATGATCTACTCCCACAAGATACATGCCATCGTCTGTGCTTAATTTATTCGCTTCAGCAGCAGAAAAATTATTTTGAGGGAACAACGTAAAATCTTGGTATTGGTTATCATAACGTGCATTAATACCATCTAAATAAGCCAAAGTTAATTTAGTATCTTTTAAATCCTTTGATTCTAACCATGCACCGCTATAAGTCGTTAACAATTGACGCGATGGGTCAAAAAACACCACAGGTGACATTGGTAATAAGTCACCTACTTTTAATTCAGTTTCAGAAAATTTAACTTTTAGAGTTGCACCAACTTTTGCATTATCACGCTCAGTACGCTTCTCGGTATAGTTAAAAGGCATGTGAATATCATTCACTTCACCACGTGATTTTAAACCTATCGCATATTGAGCTAATAAATCTGCACCGACTTGAATGCCTGCACCAATATCTTGATAGCCAGATTTGGCATCTAAAGTTACAGCTTGAGTCCAGTTTCCATAACCCGGAGTAACTGAGCGTCCTGCTTCATGAGCATATTCACGATCTAAATAAAAATTCTTAAATTTAAGTTGAATATTGCTGTCGTCAATAAAATCTGCCTGAGTTGCAGTTGTCCCTAAAGTTGCTGTCGCAGCAAAAAGTACTATCCATAAATTGTGACGATGCATGCGTTTTTCCTATTCATCCAATAAGCGAATCTGGGCATCATGCAAAACTCTTGTCATGAAAAAAATCCGACCACAGTATTAAGCTTTTCTACAAATTCAGCACTTTCTGTATCGAGCAGCTTTTTTCCAAGTTTTTTAATTCTTTTTAACGATAAAAAATTAAGCTCAAAATCCTCACTAAATGAATTTTTATTTGAATTCACTGCTTAATTTAGGTGAAAAACGCTGTTATTTTTTGCATCATGTGAAGGATTAATCTTTTTTAACTTTAAACCCATGTGTTAGCGTTATTTTCTATAAACCCAACTTATAAGAAAAACATTTTAATCAGCACAAAATTCAGCACATTTTACATCTTTCACAGCATAAAAAAGCACCCCAAACGCATTTGGAGTGCTTAATTCAAGCCTGCTTTATATTAAAAACTTAGGCTTGCATTTCACGTGCTTTAGACATAGTCAATGCCAAGTCTTCAATCATATCTTCCTGACCGCCCACCGTGCCACGACGACCAAGCTCAAGTAGAATTTCACGCGCAGATACTCCATATTTTGCTTCGGCACGTTTTGCGAACAATAGGAACGATGAGTAAACACCTGCATAACCTAAAGTTGCTGCATCACGGTCTGCACGAATTTGATGCGTCATCATTGGAATGATCAAGTCTTCAGCAATATCCTGCACTTTAAACAAGTCCACACCTGTTTCCATTTGCATACGGTTTGCGACCGCTACAAACAATTCAAGTGGTGTATTACCTGCGCCTGCACCTAAACCAGCCGAAGCCAAGTCAACACGGGTTGCACCTGCGGTCACAGCCGATACAGAGTTCGCAACGCCCATGCCCAAGTTATGGTGACCATGGAAACCAATTTCGATGTCTGAGGCGAGGTTGGCACGTAAAATACCTACGCGATCAGTCACATCTTGAGGCAACATATAGCCTGCAGAATCTGTTACATAGATACAGTTTGCACCGTAAGACACCATTTTTTGTGCTTCTTCGAGCAATTTTTCAGGAGAAGCCATGTGCGCCATCATCAAGAAGCCCACAGTGTCCATACCCAGTTTACGTGCTGCAGTAATGTGCTGTTCAGAAACGTCTGCTTCAGTCGAATGTGTCGCCACACGAATGGTTGCCACGCCTACATCATGCGCCATTTTCAGATGATCAACTGTTCCAATACCTGGCAGTAATAGTGCAGAAACTTTTGCCTGTTTCAGGTTTGGAATCACTGCTTTCAGATATTCTTCATCAGTAGCGGCTGCAAAACCATAGTTCACAGAGTTACCACCTAAGCCATCACCGTGTGTGACTTCAATTAAAGGCACACCTGCATCATCCAAAGCAGTGGCAATCGCAACCATTTGCTCTGGCGTGGTTTGATGGCGCATTGGGTGCATACCATCACGTAAAGTCATATCATTAATAATAATCTTAGACATTTTGGTATTCCTTAAGCTTCAGCAGTTTTGAAAACGTGTTCTGCAAACATTTCTGCAGTACGTGCAGCCGCTGCAGTCATAATGTCTAGGTTACCTGCATATTTAGGCAAGTAATCACCCAAACCTTCAACTTCCAAGAAAATTGAAACACGGTTGCCATCAAAAACAGGGCCGTTTACAAGTTTGTAACCCGGTACATATTTTTGCACTTCTTTGATCATGGCATGCACAGATGCTGTAATCGCTGCCTGATCTGGCTCACCTTCCACCAAGCAGTGAACGGTATCACGCATCATTAATGGTGGCTCAGCTGGGTTAATGATGATGATGGCTTTACCTTGTTTTGCACCGCCAACTTCTTCAATCGCGCCTGCAGTTGTACGGGTAAATTCATCAATGTTTTTACGTGTACCCGGCCCCACAGATTTAGTTGATACCGTTGCAATAATTTCACCGTATTCCACAGGTTGAACGCGAGAAACTGCAGCCACCATAGGAATTGTTGCCTGACCACCACAAGTCACCATGTTGACGTTTGGCACTTCGCCCGCTTCAAGCAATGCTTCAAGGTTCACTGGCGGTACGCAGAATGGGCCAATTGCCGCAGGCGTTAAGTCAATCATCAACACGCCAAGCTCATTCAGTTTGCGGCTATTTTCTGCATGCACATAAGCAGAAGTTGCATCAAAAGCAATTTTAATGTCATCTTCAAGTACGTGAGGAAGAAGACCATCTACACCGTCACTTGTGGTTTTTAAACCCATTTTTGCCGCACGAGCTAGACCTTCAGAGGTTGGGTCAATTCCCACCATCCACACAGGCTCTAACCATTCACTGCGTTGTAATTTATAAAGCAAATCTGTACCAATATTACCTGGACCGATCATTGCACATTTAATCTTTTTCATGCATGTACTCTCTTAGAATCTCGATTTATTCCGCAGCAAACGCAGCTGTCACTGAACCAAAGCCTTCAATTTCGACTTTAAATTCTTCACCTGGCTGTGCAACAACCATAGGACCTAAAGCACCAGTTAAGATGATGTCGCCTTTTAACAATGGACGACCACGGCGCACCATTTCATCGGCTAACCACACGGCAGCGTTTAATGGATTTGCTAAACAAGCTTTACCCACGCCTTGAGAAACTACTTCTTCACCACGGGTCATCACCATTTTGCAGTTCACCAAATCCAGATTTTCTAGCTTGACTGGTTTTGAACCTAGAACGAATGCAGCAGAAGATGCGTTATCGGCCACGGTATCAATCAAACTAATTTTCCAGTTTTCAATACGGCTATCGACCACTTCAATGGCAGGCAAGGCATATTCAGTCGCGCTGATAATATCCGCATACGTGTGTTTTTCTTTGGTTAGATCTTGGTTAATCACCAATGCAATTTCTGCTTCTACTTTTGGCTGAATCAGCAAACCTGCAGGAATCGCTTCACCATCACCATAAGCCATATCGGCAAACAACATGCCAAAGTCAGGCTGATCTACACCCAGTTGTGCTTGAACCACTTTAGAGGTCAAACCAATTTTACGCCCCACCAAACGACGACCTTCTTTTAAGGCACGTTCGGTATTCACTTCTTGAACGGCATAGGCAATATCTACGTCAGCACTTTCACCACCAAGTTCTGGGCGGATTGGCGCAATCGCAGTTTGAGAGAGTTCGGCAGTACGTAATGCTTGCGCAACTGATTCAACAACAGCAGAATTCGACATCAATGTTTCCTTAAACTGCAAAAATTGGGCATATACCCCGAGATGTTGGAAAGGTAATAATAGAAAATAGGGATGATGACCCCGATCTTGTCCATTCTCAGGACAAGCTATCCAGCTCAGAGGTATGTAAACTGATTAAGAATCGGAAAAATGGCGGGTTTATGCCAATACTTATTTTCTTTTTTTCAATAGCTATTAGCTATTAATCTATTTTTATAAAAAGCAAGCAAAACAGTTGTCTGTAGGCTATGACATTATTTTCCGAGTCATTGACTCGGCAATTCGCAGCAATCTTAAAATGTCTTAATCCTAACTTTAGACTAAAAGCTAAGCCTTTTTATGACGCTCCCAAAAGTACATAAAAAAAGAGCAACCTGAAATTTTTCAAGTTACTCTAATTTCAAATTCATCTAAATTGTTTTACTGGGTTTAACTCGCCTGACGTAAACGATATTGCTGCACTAAAAAATCATGCAAACTCGGCACATCATCTGCAATGGTTAAAGGCTGATAACGCTGCAACACCTCTACACTATGCACGCCATAACTCACGCCTACACGCGGCATAGCAATATTTTGTGCCATTTCTAAATCGTAAGAAGTGTCACCCACCATAATCGCTTGCCCGACCTGCACATCGGTACTGCTCAAAATTTCCTGCAGCATTAAAGGATCAGGTTTAGATTTGGTTTCACTTGCAGCACGTGTCGCCACAAACAAATCCTGACTTTGGGTTTGCGCCAACACTCGGTCTAAACCTTTACGGCTTTTGCCTGTTGCCACTGCCAATTTCAGTCCCAAACCTGACAACTCATCGAGCATATCTGCCACACCCTCAAACCAAGCATCGGTTTTTGAGTGTTCGACATAGTGTTCTGAATAGCACTGCAAAATCGCTTGATGCAGCTCTGGCACTTCAGGAAATAAACGCTGTGCCACTTCAGGCAAACCCAAACCAATAATACTTTTAGCCGCAGCATCGGTCAGGGGTTGCTGAAATTGTTGTGCTGCGAATTGCAAACTCGCCACAATTTGACCGACGGAATTAAATAAGGTGCCATCCCAATCAAAAATGATGAGTTCTACAGGTTTGTTCATATTAGATTCCTAGATTTGATTCGGCTTTTAAATTCCCTCGCTTTACCTTAACTCAAAAGGATAAACGACCAAGAATCAGCACATATATCACAACAAATATTCGATACGCGAAGGGCGACATGGATGTCGCCGTTTCGCTGTGGCACAGAGATGTTCCATCAGCGAAACAAAAGTTTTTTGTTACTTTTCATCTTTGAAAAGTAAGGCATAGCCTATACACCAAAAATTTAAATTAAAAACTTTAAAATGTGGCAGTGAATTACCCCTGAAAACCTCATCTCCTTTTTGCGAAACAATGTTCCTCATCTTTAAAAAGAAGCAAGCTGCTATCGCACAACAGAGAGTTACAAAAATTAAAACTCAGGTGGCGCCGTCGGCTTATCCGCCTTTTGCGCTCTCAACTGCGCCACCAAACTCTGCATATCTTCAGGTAAAGGCGCTTCAATCACAGGATAGCCTGGAATTTCCAAACGCATGGCATGTAAGCACAAACGACGTGGCGCAGGACCCCGATATTCAGTTTGATGACCATATTTATCATCACCCACCAACGGATGCCCAATGCTTAAACCATGCACACGAATTTGATGGGTACGTCCTGACAACGGCGAAGCATATACCAAGCTTGCATGCATAAAACGCTCAGCCACATTCCACTGGGTTTTAGACTCTTTACCTTCTTTAGATACACGTACACGACGTTCGCCATTCGCCAATTCATAACGATGCAACGGCGCATCAATCAATTGTTGATCCAAACTCACCTGCCCTTTGACAATCGCAGCATAAGTTTTTTGGATTTTATGTTCGCGCAATAAATCTTGCAGGGTTTTTAAGGTACTGCGTTTTTTGGAAATCATCACCAAGCCTGAAGTATCACGGTCAATACGGTGAATCAATTCCAAATATTTTTTACCTGTCGCAGCACGTAAGCCTTCAATCAACCCGTAGGCAACGCCACTGCCGCCATGGACTGCAATGCCCGAAGGTTTATTCACCACCATCAAGCCTTCATCTTCATAAACCACACGGCTCAATAAACCCTGTGCCACCTTGTCTGAAATTGGAGCAGCACTGTCGTCTTTTTGTTCATAGCGAATCGGCGCCACACGAATTTGATCGCCAATATTCAGTTTGGTTTCTGCTTTAATGCGCTTTTTATTGACCCGCACCTGCCCTTCACGAATCAAACGATAGATGCGACTTTTAGGCACCCCTTTTAAACGACTAAACAAAAAATTATCGATGCGTTGACCCGCTTGATGCTCATCCACTTCAAACCAAGTGACACTTTGCCATTGTTGGGTAGAATTCATACAGTTAAGAGACCTAATAAAATACTAAAATTGATTAAAAACTGATCATTTAGGCTATGCTTTACACAAGAAACATAAGCTTAGCCCATAGGCAGATGATGCAAGGTTTGATATAGTCAGCGCACGGAAACCATCGTCAGTGGGTTCACGTTGAATCTTTTCAGGTTTTTCTGAAATAGAGCAATCAACCAACATCCCACTACATACGAGCAGGTCCCAAAAGAATTATGCCGACGCCGAAGGCTTATTATATCGGCAAAAAAGCAAACTGTTGCGTTTAATTGTACCTCAGGTACATAAATCAGTTTGCCTGAAAAAATATGTCGCCAACTCTAGTTGGTTTTTAAACGTAAACTGATACACATCAGATTAGTCGCACCCTGAAAACCACTTCAGGCTAAAGCGTTTGATGTATTGGATCTGCACAATTTGTAAAGATACGACGATAATTCCGTATCAAGACACTCTATCTATGAAAGAAGAGATGATCTTCGAGCAATGTGACAGTGAAAGTTACACACATCCAATACACCGCTCGTCCGCCAGTGAAGCGATCAGGTGACTTTATCCGTTTAAAGGTTAAAGCCGTATTGCCATCATCAATACGTGAATCATACACCGCAGCCCCACACAAAAAGGCCGGTAAAAAAAGCTCAGACCACAATTGGTTTTTTTGAGATCTGAGCAGTTGATCCGTGATGCTTGATGTTCGCTACGTGTCTAGCGATTTTTTGCTGTGTATCACTATTAGGTGTTACACCCATGAAACGTATGTTGATTAATGCAACACATGCCGAAGAAATTCGCGTTGCACTTGTCACTGGTCAGCGTCTTTACGATTTCGATTTAGAAAATCGTACCCGTGAACAAAAAAAATCGAATATCTACAAAGGTCATGTGACCCGTGTAGAACCTTCTTTAGAAGCCGTATTTGTTGAATACGGTGCAGGTCGCCAAGGCTTCCTGTCGATGCGTGAAATCGCAAACTCTTATTACAAAGCCGACCCTCGCCAAACTTCTAATATTCGTGAACTGATCACTGAAGGCACTGAGCTTTTGGTACAGGTAGAAAAAGAAGAACGTGGCAACAAAGGTGCTGCGCTCTCTACCTTCATTTCTTTGGCTGGTCGTTATTTAGTGCTTATGCCAAATAACCCGAAAGGTGGCGGTATCAGTCGTCAAATTTCAGGTTCTGTGCGTGAAGAACTCAAAGAAATGTTGGCATCTTTAAACGTGCCACGCGGCATGAGCGTGATTGTACGTACTGCGGGCATTGGTCGTTCACAAGAAGAATTACAGCTTGATTTACAACACTTGCTTGACCTTTGGGCGCAAATTCAAAACACCGCAAGCTCTGGCCCATCGCCAATGTTGGTACACCAAGAAGCAGGTGTGGTGACACGTGCGATTCGTGACTACTTACGTGATGATGTTGCCGAAATTTTAATTGACTCAGAACAAGCTTATAACGAAGCCTATAACTTCGTAAAAGCCGTGATGCCACGTCAGTTAGACAAGCTAAAAACCTATACTTTAAATGAGCCGCTATTCGCGCATTTTGGTATCGAAAGCCAAATTCAAACAGCTTATGAGCGTGAAGTTAAATTGCCTTCAGGCGGCTCAATTGTCATTGACCAAACTGAAGCATTAGTTTCAATTGACATCAACTCGGCTAAGTCTACCCGTGGTCAAGATGTTGAAGATACTGCGCTTAATACCAACCTTGAAGCTGCCGAAGAAATTGCGCGTCAATTGCGTTTACGCGACATCGGTGGTTTGGTGGTCATCGACTTTATCGACATGACCAAAGACCGCAACCAACGTATGGTTGAAGCCAAACTTCGTGAAGCAACACAAAGTGACCGCGCACGTATTCAATTTGGTCAATTATCACGTTTTGGTTTAATGGAAATGAGCCGTCAGCGCTTACGTCCATCACTTGAAGAAGCGACTGGTTACGTTTGCCCACGCTGTCACGGTACAGGCATGGTACGTGACCTACGCTCTCTTTCACTTTCAATTATGCGTAAAGTGGAAGAAATTGCCCTGCGTGAACGTCATGGTGAAGTTCAAGTCGAAGTACCTGTTGAAATTGCAGCATTCTTACTGAATGAAAAACGTCACAGTCTGGTTTACCTTGAGCAAACTTCAAATGTGCGTGTGACTGTATTACCTCACCCACACTTAGAAACCCCGCATTACGAAATTTCGTATAATCCTGAAGGCTTTGCACCAACCAGCTATGAACGTACTGAAGCAACTCGTTCAAGCGAAAAAGAGTTGGGTTATGAATCTTCTGAATGGCATTTAGAAGAAGCCGATCAATCGCACAGCCACGCTGCAGCACCTGCGGCAGAAAAAACTTCTGCAAGAAAACCACAAGCAGCACAGCAAAATAAAGCATCTGCACAACAGCAGCTTGCACCTGCGGCAGCCACAACAGCTGCAAGCCCATGTGCATGGTTAGAAAACCTGTTTGTTCAAAAGCAAGCCAGCACCATTGATCAAGCACGTAGTGCCAACAATGCGGCAGCAGCCATTGAGCAAATGGTAAATAGCGGTGCCGTGAGCCGTGGTCAGTTTGGTCAAATTGCAACTGCATCTGCTGCCCCTGCTGCAAGCAGTCAAAATGTATACCTTACACCATCGACAGTGGCACAAAAAACTGAACGTGACTCTGCAGAGAAATCTGCTGAACGTGAAGACAAACCGGCTCCTCGTCACAACAACAAAAAGCCGCGTCATAGCAACAACAATAACAACAAGCACAAAGAGCAACGTGAGCCACAAACTCAGCACGACAATCAACAACATCAAGTGCATGAAGAAGTGGTTCAGATGTCGCGTCAGGAGCAACGTCAGGAAGCGCGTGAAAACAAACGCAATTCTCGTCGTCAGCACAGCAATGACCAAGCACCGCAGCAGCAAGAAGCTCAAAATAACAATGAGCAGCAAAATGCCGTGCCACGTCGTGACCGTCGTAACCAGCCTCGTCCAGAACGCCCAAATCGTCACCGCGACCCAAGCGTATTGAATGAGCAAGCACCTACCGCAGTGGCTTCTAATCAGCCAAAAGTGGACTTAATTGATGCACCGCGTCAAGAGTTCAACACGACGGCTTTGGTAGTGAATGTCGATCAAGCTCAAACTGAAATTGTGGCATTGAATGCTGCGCCAGTAGCGGCTGAACCAGTGACAGCAGTAGAAGCAACTGTGCTTGAAACGGTTACTGAACCAACTCAAGCTGTTGCAGTGGTAGAAGCTGCAGCCGTTGTTGCAGAAGAAACAGCTGCACCTGCGGAAGCTCAAGCACAACCGACTGCGCCTGCAAAACGTGCCAGCAATGACCCGCGTCAGCGTCGTCGTCAGCAACGTGAAGGTCAAGCGCAGCAAGTAACTGCACCAAAGTTAACACCTTCACAGGTGCCAACTTTAGCGCAATACAGCATTGGTAGCCTGATTCGCCACGTATATGGCGAAGATTGTTCAGTTCTGATTGAACAGTTTGGTTTAATTCCAACGTTCAATCGTGCTTTGCAGAAGTTCACTGACGAGTATGCTGCAAGCCTTGTTAGCACTGCGCCTGTGGCAGAGAAAAAACCTGTCACTCGTGATGTGGAAGTTGCCAAAGCTGCTCCTGAAGCTGAGCCTGCACCTGTGTTAGACCTAACACCACCAAAACCAGTGTCAGATAAGCGTGTTGCCAACGATCCGCGTGAGCGTCGTCGTTTAGCCAAACAAGCTGCTGAGCAAGCATTGGAACAAGCCAAGCAAGCACAGGCAGTAGAAAAAGCTGAAGCGGAAAGCACACCTGCAGCAGAGCCAACGACTGAAGTTGTGGCAGCTACAGAAGGATCTGTAGAAGCAAGTTCTACGGTAGAAACGTCTGCAACAGTAAGCACTGAAGTCGAAGCAACTACAGAAGTAAACCCTGAAGCAGTGGCTACAACTGAAGCTACTCAGCCTGAGTTGAACGCGCAAGACGACCTTGCACAAGCTGTCACTGAAACTGCAGCAGCGCAAGAAGAAACTGCCGTTGAAGTGGTCGCACCTGTACAAGCGGAATTGGCTGTAGACGACCCAGTCGAAACTGCTGAATCTGAACAGGACAAAGCAGAGAAAGAGAAAACTGCGCGTCCGCGTCGTCCACGTGGCCGTCCACCTAAAAAAGTAACTCCGCCAACTGAGTCGTAATTCGCACTTTTGCAGCGGAATAAAAAAATCCAGTCATTTTAATGGCTGGATTTTTTTTGCTACTTTAGAGCCAACGCGGTGCTGACTTAAATTTAAGCGAGCTAATTTGAACTTAGGTGTTTTTGATTTTTAACAGCTTTTCTAAAAACACCTAACAAAGCTGAAAAATTAGGTTGATTGCACTAGGACTTAGGGATTACAAAACAACAAGACGTGATGCTGTGCAGATGCAACGGATGATGACAAAAACAGGATTCTTATGAACCAGATGACAAAAAGCGATTTAATTGGCTTAACGGATGTTGCGGCAAAAATTCCGCAGTTTATGACTAAAGTGCCTCACCTGATCACAGGGTTAAAGCAAGCCTATTTACGCACACCCAACACGCCTGCAGGCTTAGGTCTAGCATTTGAAAAAGCCGTGCATCGTAACCCGCATGGCTGTGCACTAGTGTTTGAAGATCAGCAGTACAGCTATTTACAGCTCAATGCTTGGGCCAACCAAATTGCCCATTACTATTTAAGCATAGGTGCACGTAAAGGTGATGTCATTGCGGTGATGTTGGAAAATCGCCCTGAATTAATTGCCAGTGTCATTGGCTTAGCAAAAATTGGCGTTACCGTGGCTTTGGTCAATACCGCACAAGTTGCCAAAGTTTTGGCGCACAGCATCAATTTAGTCAAACCAATTACCGTGATTGTGGGGGAAGAATGTCGCCAAGCCATTGCCGATATTCGCCAAGAACTTGAACTTGCAGAAAATCGTCTGTATTGGTTTGCAGATCAAAATACCCGTACCGATGCCGGCACTGCGCCTGAAGGTTTTCAAAATTTAGCGCAATGCATTGCATCATTCCCAAGCTTTAATCCTGCCACCACACAGTCGGTACAGAGCAAAGATGGGCTGTTTTATATCTATACCTCAGGTACAACAGGCTTGCCTAAAGCGGTGATTTTCACCAATAGCCGTTGGACGTTGGCTTATGGTACCTATGGTCATGTCTTGGGTTTAAATCAGGATGATGTGATGTACTGCACTCTGCCGCTGTACCATGCCACAGGTATTGTGGTGTGCTGGTGTGGCGTAATTGCAGGCAGTGCCACCTTTGCCATCCGTAGAAAATACTCCACTTCATGCTTCTGGCAAGATGTACACAAATTCAATGCCTCTGCGATTGGCTATGTGGGCGAATTGTGCCGTTATTTAATGGATGCGCCTGCTTCTGATTTAGAGCGTGGGCATCGTGTGACCAAAATGATTGGCAATGGCATGCGTCCTAATATTTGGAGCAAATTCAAAACACGCTTTGGCGTTCAGGAAATTCTGGAACTGTATGCGTCTAGCGAAGGCAACGTCGGCTTTAGCAATGTGTTTAACTTTGACAACACGGTTGGTTTTTCACCGACACCTTATGCGGTCATTCAGTTTGATAAAGAAAAAAATGAACCCGTACGCGATGCCAAAGGCAAATGCATGAAAGTCAAAAAAGGCGAAGTCGGCTTATTGATTGGAAAAATCACCCGTCGCTCACCGTTTGATGGCTACACCGACCCTGAAAAAAACAAGGCGGTGATGATGCAAAACGTGTTTAAACAAGGCGATGCCTATTTTAACACGGGCGATTTAGTCCGCGACATTGGCTTCCGTCACGCCCAGTTTGTTGATCGTTTAGGTGATACCTTCCGCTGGAAAGGTGAGAACGTATCCACCACAGAAGTAGAAAACATTGTCAGTGACTATGAAAAAATTGCTGAAGCTGTCGTGTATGGCGTTGAAATCCCACATACCAATGGTCGTGCAGGTATGGCTGCGATTACCTTAAACGAAGGCTGCCAGTTAGATGAACAAGACTTGCGTCAAATGCTGGTGGAGTTTAAAAAAGCAATGCCCGCTTATGCAGTACCCGTTTTTTTACGCATTCAAAAGCAAATGCAAACCACAGGTACATTTAAATATCAGAAGAACACCCTGAAAACTCAAGGTTTTGATTTAAAACAGTGTGATGAAAAAATTCTGGTATTATTGCCAAACCAATCTGCTTATTGCGAACTGACCCAAGAAATTTACGACAATATTCAACAGTATCAATATCGCTTCTAAGCCACCAGGTTGCCTATTTTTTGATTAGATACGACAAATTTGTTGCATTTATAATCAAACATAGGCAACTTTTTTATTTTTTACTTGCGCTCGCTTCATATCTTGCTACAATACGCTCCATCAAACGAAGTGGTGCTTAAAACCCTCTGGTTTTTCTTGCACTTCACAATCAAGCCTGCTTGATTGCTGGTTCAGGGTCGTTAGCTCAGTCGGTAGAGCAGCGGACTTTTAATCCGTTGGTCCCGCGTTCGAATCGCGGACGACCCACCATTTCCTTGATCAACCTTAGATGGGTCGTTAGCTCAGTCGGTAGAGCAGCGGACTTTTAATCCGTTGGTCCCGCGTTCGAATCGCGGACGACCCACCATCTTCTTCAAGGTTGATATTCTAAAAATGATCATCATCATTTTTACTCCTCTGGGTCGTTAGCTCAGTCGGTAGAGCAGCGGACTTTTAATCCGTTGGTCCCGCGTTCGAATCGCGGACGACCCACCATTCCTTATAAAAAATCCTTTAAATTGCCAGTCATCACAGCACTATTCTGTGGATCATGCAGTTTCGTAATTTACTATACAATTCCCGTATTCTGCCCTATTTGACTAACACTTTTATCCACTACACCCTGCTCCATTCAGTTGTAGAAGATGTGCCATCATTGATAAATCATACTTTACACATCCCAAAGAAAAACTTGATGTAAAAAAACAAAAGCCCAAAAGTTTTTCACTCATGGGCTAAGAATTGAGTTGAATCAACAATTAACTTGCTCTGATTAAATGATAATTTTGCGAAGGTAAGGGATTGCTTTTAAAGTATTCACGATTATTTTCTGTTGCAATCGCAATTTTGTTTTTATCCATAATTAAATTATGGTCTTGATCAACATTATAGTAAAAGTTCACCCCAGAGGCGCGTGCCACCACAATTTGATGCGCGTCTTCATCATAGAACCATAAATCTTTGCGGTATTTTTTTTTATTGTCGTAACTGATTTGCCCCGCATTGACAAAAATACGATGCGCTGTCCCATCAGGCAATAAGGTCAGAATATAATCGACTTTTCCGCTTTCGCACATAACAAACTTATCTTCACAGCTAATCTGAATGGTATAGCGTCCCACATAAGTCAGATGATTCTCGGGAATATGATGTTCCGTTGCAGCCGTTTGTATGGGTGCGATTGCCTGCCCTGCCACCTCAGTCAGTCTTTTGGTTTCTGCCTGTTCTGTATATTTTTGCACGGCAGCTTGCTCAAGTTGTGAATCATCGCATCCAAGCAATGCCACTGCACTCCATATTGAAACTGCGCAAATATTTGATTTAGCTGACACACTATCCCTCATATAGAGTGACCAGACTGAATACTCAGTCCTATTCAAACCACTGAATAGGCAGCTCGATGTAAGCCATGCTTTTCCTCAATCCTTTGTGGTCAAGCGCTTACTCTGCCCATCGCTTCTTTAGGATATTTTAGGTGGATGCTGGTTTAAGCAACACCAAATGTTACATAACTTTACTAATTGCCTTGCTTACCGCCCTTTAAAAACCCAAGTGCATCACCATTTTTATTTTATATATAGATGATGTGCTGTGAAGCTAAACATCAGCCTGTATTTATTTTGAATTTTAGATCTCTTAAGGAGAATTAGATGGCCAATGTTGGTTTATATCGCTCTAACCGCTCAAATATGATTGCTGGGGTCATGGGTGGTATTGCTGAACGTTTTGGTTGGAACGCAAATTTACTGCGCTTAATTTTTGTGATTGTTTCCGTGATGAGCGCTGCCTTTCCTGGCATTTTGGTGTATTTGGTGTTGTGGTTGGTGATCCCTAAACAAAACCAGTCGAATACAACAAACTATACTCAGGGCTACACAAGACCTGTGCGCACGGTCAATCCTGATCAAGACCGATAAACGGTATTGAAATTTTAAAGACTGACCATATTTAAAGATTCATAGGCTTGAATCATTTACCGATTCACTTGTAGACACCACCCTATTCACACAACTTTCTTCTTTTTCGCTACGATTGCTCCCCCAAGCATCGTAGCTTTTTTTTGCCTTTCAACCTGCAATATATTTTAAAAGTCACAGCATTTCAGGATTGAGTCGTGTTGAATACACATCGACAATGCGAGTCTATTAATTGGTCTTTACAGCAAGCTGTTGATTCAAGACGGCAATCATATCGGCACGGCTAATGATCCCCACCAAACGCTGCTGCTCTACCACAGGAATGTAGTTAAAAGAGCGCTCGACAAAGTACGGCACAAGGTCTTGAATACTCTGTTGCGGTTGCACCGTGACCACTTGGCGTAACATGATATGTTTCACTTGATGTTTCCAGCTATACGGCAAATCTGTTGCGTGTTTAAACCATTCCACTACTTCATACAGCGCCAAAGTTCCAACCAAATGTTGCTCTGTATCAATGACAGGTAAACTCATTAAATTCATGTGTTTGAATTTTTCTAAAGCACTGTGAATATCCTCATCTTGCTGCAAACTGACCACATCTTTACTCATAATATCGGCACAAGTCAGTGCTTGAGTTTGTCGTTCACTGGCTTTGTGTTGCGCTTCTAAAATGATTTTTTGTAAGTCGTATTCACTAATATCTAGCAACTGGGTTTGTGCATCTAAAACATCTTGAATATCTTGCGGCTGAATAGTGGCTTTTTGAGTAGGCGTTGGGTCTTGGGTACGTTGATTCAACTGTGGCGTTTGAGGATAAGGCTTGCCAATCATGCGGTTAAATACAATTGCAATCACCATCAGCAAAACTGAATTAAGCAGCACAGGATAAAAGATGAAGTGATAACCCAGCTCACGCACGGCATCTCCGCCAAGCACTGCGGTAATGGCCACTGCTCCACTCGGTGGATGCAGCGAATCGGTGGTCATCATCAAGAAAATAGATAAAGCCACAGCCACACTAAAGGCTTCGGTTAAATTTGGAATATATAAAGCACAGCTCACGCCCATAATTGCTGCAATACTGTTCCCAACTACAATATTCCACGGCTGCGCCAAAGGACTGGCAGGCACAGCAAACAACAATACCGAAGATGCACCCATTGGCGCGATATACCATGCGTTAATATCGCCCAACACCCACCAACTGATCAGGGAAGATAATGCCAAACCCAATAATGCGCCCAAACCACAAAGTAGGCGTTCTTTTAACGGCAATACTTTAAAATTGGGTTTCAGCGTATTCAGCCAATCAAGTTGTGAATGAAACACGGGCAGGCAATCCAGTGGTGACAATTGGACAAGATTATAAGGCAATCATTCAGTAAGATGTATTTGTTTTATATCTTTAATTTATCAGTGAATTTGTAAAACCCCAAACAACCAACCGCTAGTTGTGCTTTAACCTTTGCCAGCACCCCGCAAAATCCTTATAATTGAGCACAATTTTTCTCTAATTTTAAGTGGATGACCATGAGTCGCGCCATATCGCATATTGATACCTTTCAAGGCTTAATTCTTGCCTTACAAAACTACTGGGCGGAGCAGGGCTGCGTCGTTTTACAACCTTACGATATGGAAATGGGTGCAGGGACATTCCACACTGCCACTTTCCTACGTGCTTTAGGTCCAGAAACATGGAACGCGGCGTATGTACAACCATCTCGTCGTCCTAAAGATGGTCGTTATGGCGAAAACCCGAACCGCTTACAACACTACTATCAATTTCAGGTGGTGCTGAAACCAAACCCAGACAACATTCAACAGTTGTATTTAGATTCTTTAAAAGCAATTGGAATTGACCCATTGGTGCATGACATTCGCTTTGTAGAAGATAACTGGGAATCTCCAACTCTTGGCGCTTGGGGCTTGGGTTGGGAAGTATGGCTAAACGGCATGGAAGTGACTCAGTTTACTTACTTCCAGCAAGTCGGTGGTGTTGAGTGCTACCCTGTAACAGGCGAAATCACCTACGGTCTTGAACGTCTGGCAATGTACTTGCAAGGTGTAGACTCAGTTTACGACTTGGTTTGGACTAAAGGACAGTTTGGTACTGTAACGTATGGCGATGTGTTCCATCAAAACGAAGTTGAACAATCGACCTATAACTTTGAATACGCACCTGTAGAAAAAATGTTTGAACTGTTTGACTTCTATGAAGTAGAAGCGAGCCGTTTAATTGCAGCAGAATTACCGCTACCTGCTTATGAGCAAGTGATTAAAGCATCTCACTGCTTTAACCTCTTGGATGCGCGCGGTGCAATTTCTGTGACTGAGCGTCAGCGTTATATTTTACGTGTCCGTACTTTGGCACGTTCTATTGCACAAAGTTATGTGGCTGCACGTGCAAAATTAGGCTTCCCAATGGCTGAACCACATTTACGTGATGAAGTCTTGGCACAATTAAAAGCACAGGTTGAAGCGGAAGCCAAAGCGCAAAATACTGAGGAAAGCAAATAATGTCTAAACATACAGTTTTATTTGAACTCGGTTGCGAAGAACTCCCACCGAAAAGCTTAAAAACCTTACGTGATGCACTACTTGCAGAAACTGAAAAAGGTTTAAAAGATGCAGGCTTGGCTTTTGATGCAATTGAAGCCTATGCAGCACCACGTCGCTTGGCACTTAAAATTGCTAATGTTGATGCCGCACAAGCAGACACACAAAAACGCTTTGACGGCCCTGCTGTTCAAGCTGCTTACGATGCCGAAGGCAAACCAACCAAAGCCCTTGAAGGCTTTATGCGCGGTCAAGGCATTACTGTAGATCAAGTATCTACATTCCAAGCAGGTAAAGTTGAAAAAGTGTGCTACTTAAAAGACGTGAAAGGTCAAAGCCTTGATGCGTTATTGCCACACATTTTACAAACAGCATTGGACAACCTGCCAATTGCAAAACGTATGCGTTCTGCTGCAAGCCGTACTGAATTTGTGCGCCCAGTAAAATGGGTCGTTTTACTTAAAGATCATCAAGTAATTGAAGCAACGATTCAAGACCATCAGGCAGGTAATGTCACTTATGGACATCGTTTCCATGCACCTGAAGCAATCACCCTTGCACATGCAGATGAATACCTTGAGAAGTTAAAAGCAGCGCACGTTGTCGCTTCTTTTGAAGAGCGTCAAGCGATCATTGATCAGCAAGTAAAAGCATTAGCGGATGAAGTGAATGCGATTGCAATTGTTCCTGCGGATCTACGTGACGAAGTCACTGCACTGGTTGAATGGCCGGTAGCTTTACGTGCCAGCTTTGAAGAACGCTTCCTTGCCGTTCCTCAAGAAGCCCTGATCACTACCATGCAGGATAACCAGAAGTATTTCTGTCTGGTGAATGCTGAAAACAAATTACAGCCTTACTTCATTACCGTTTCAAACATTGAGTCTAAAGACCCGACTCAAATTATTGAAGGTAATGAAAAAGTGGTGCGCCCACGTTTGTCTGATGCTGAATTCTTCTTCTTGCAAGACCAAAAACAACCACTTGCATCACGCAAAGAAAAATTGGCCAACATGGTTTTCCAAGCGCAATTGGGCACACTTTGGAACAAGTCTGAACGCATTGCCAAACTGGCTGTTGCTTTGGCGCCAATTACGGGTGCAAATCCGCAAGATGCAGAAAAAGCTGCTTTACTTGCAAAATGCGACTTAACCTCTGAATTGGTGGGTGAATTCCCAGAACTTCAAGGGATTGCGGGAACTTACTACGCACGTCTTGAAGGTGAAAATGACGAAGTTGCAGAAGCACTGGGTGAACAATACTTACCTAAATTTGCGGGTGATGTGCTTCCTAAAACCAAAACAGGCACGACGATTGCCCTTGCAGACCGTTTAGACACGCTCACAGGTATTTTTGGTATTGGTCAAGCACCGACAGGTTCTAAAGACCCATTTGCATTGCGTCGTTCTGCGATTGGTATTTTGCGCCTTGTAACAGAAAACGGTTTAGATGTTTCAATTGAAGACTTAATTAAACTAGCCTTGGCTGCTTATGGTGATGTCTTGAAAGACCACGACAAGACTTTGGCAGATGCAGTCGCATTCCTTGAAGGTCGTTACCGTGCGAAATACGAAGATCAAGGTGTTGCGGTAGATGTGATTCAAGCCGTTCAAGCTTTATCACCAAAATCTCCACTAGATTTTGATAAGCGTGTGAATGCAGTAAATCACTTCCGTGCCTTGCCTGAAGCGGCTGCATTGGCTGCTGCAAACAAGCGTGTTGCCAACATTTTAGCCAAAGAAACCGCGCCTGAAGGTACTGTCGTTGAAGTAAACTTGGTAGAAGATGCAGAAAAAGCATTATTCGCTGAACTTGCAAAAATCACACCTGTGGTTGAGCCATTATTGGCAGCAAAAGACTACACCACTGCACTTTCTCAATTGGCTGCATTACGTGCGCCTATTGATGCCTTCTTTGACAGTGTCATGGTGATGGCAGATGATGCTGAGTTGAAAGCCAACCGCTTACGTTTACTCGCGCAGTTACGTGATTTATTTACACGTGTTGCAGATGTAAGTGTGTTGCAGCACTAAAGTCTTAATTACTTGTAAATTAAAAGAAACCCCGCTATAAATTAGTGGGGTTTTATTTATGTGGGTAAAAATGAGTAAGTTAGAAAAGGGTGAAATAGCTCTATTTAAATATAATAAATTAAGATTTTCTTTTGCAAATTTAAACGCTGGTGATCAACAAATATTAACTAGTGATCCATGGTCGTTAATTAACTCACATCTCCAACAAAAAATATCAAAAAGCCGTGGTGAAAATAAAGTTTTTCTCGAACGTGCATTATATTTTTCTTCTCTTGCAGAGTCCTTTTACAAAGCAGCTAATAGTGTCTTACTGCCTACAAGAGCCACTCTTTTATACTATGGAATGCTCAACTTAGTTAAATGCTTCCTTTCTTATAACAAAATTGAGCTTGAAACAGTTCATGAGCATCATGGCTTAAACTTACCTCTTGGCACTGAAGGAGTAATTCAGGTAAAACCTAAAACCAATGAAGGCGTGAACATATTTGCTATATTTTCAGAAATACTTGGTAAAAAAATTAATCACCCATTAAACATAAACTTTCGTCAAGCTGTAACAAATATTCCTGAAATTCACAGCCTCTGTCATAGCTTAAACTTAACCCCAGTTACGGATAAGCCAAAGATTTAATCACATGAATTTTAGGCTTATTCTTTTGGCAAAGTTGATACGCACATAGTGAAGAAAATACGCCTGCTAAAAAACCAGCAATCGAACGATGTTT
>NZ_VPCW01000017.1:0-47431 GCF_013418015.1 Acinetobacter sp. YH12211 | reverse complement strand
AAACATCGTTCGATTGCTGGTTTTTTAGCAGGCGTATTTTCTTCACTATGTGCGTATCAACTTTGCCAAAAGAATAAGCCTAAAATTCATGTGATTAAATCTTTGGCTTATCCGTAACTGGGGTTATTATAGCAATGTGATAAATGATGAAAATTGTAAAAAATTTTTCTATCCTAAAGGTTTATTATCTGAGAATTACAGAATCACTTTAGAAGAAACCTTTGATGATTTCAGTAAAAGGGCAGCAAGGAATAATAATACTATTTATTTTACTTGGTTTTTATATGAAGATCATTTTTTTGAATACAAAGATAACATTGTAAATAAGGTAATTTTTTCTAAATGTAAAAGTCTAGATTTACTCAATTTAATAGATGATTTTCTTGAAGTAATTAATTAAGGGGCTGTAGTCGATAAGGCTAAATACCCACCAAAATTAGGAGATGACAACAGCACTCAATGGTCTTTCAGCAGCGATTAGTACAGGGATGGTAACGGTTGCGAAGAAAGGTGGTGGTATTGTTATTGATACTGCTAAAAGTACTAAACGTATTTTAGAGCCTGTAAATTATTTTGTGTAAGTTCGATTTTTTAATCGATCATAGAGGTGGTTCCACTTGTTTGAACAACTAAAAGCGTATTTATAAGTGATATTCCGCTCTAGTTAAGCCACCTTGTTTTGTTGGGGTAGCTGATCATAGTAAAACTCATTTGGTGTCATTTTGTCTAGACTCGAATGAGGTCGTTTCAGATTATAAAACTCAAAATATGCACTCAATTGCTTTTTCGCATCTGTGACACTGCTATAAGCTTTGAGATACACCTCTTCATATTTAACGCTCCGCCATAATCGTTCAACCATCACATTATCTACCCATCGACCTTTACCATCCATACTGATTTGAATGCCATTTGATTTCAATACATCAATAAATGCATCACTGGTGAACTGACTGCCTTGGTCTGTATTCAATATTTCAGGTGATCCATATTTTTCAATCGCTTCATTTAATGTTTCTATGCAAAATGTAACCTCCATACTAATCGATACCCTATGCGCAAGTACCTTGCGGCTATGCCAATCAATCACAGCACATAAATAAACAAAACCTTTTGCCATAGGGATATACGTTATATCCGTAGACCACACTTGATTACTGCGCTGAATAGCCAATCCTTTGAGCAGATATGGATATTTACGGTGAGCTTGATTCGCCTGGCTTAAATTTGGTTTGCAATATAACGCCTGAATACCCATTTTCTTCATTAAAGTACGTGTATGACGTCGTCCTATATGATGTCCTTGACGATTCAACAAATCACGCATCATACGGCTACCTGCAAAAGGATATTGCATATGTAATTCATCAATACATCGCATCAGCTTCAGATCTGATGAGCTAACAGGTTTTGGGCGATAATAATAACAACCACGAGAGACTTTCAGTAACTTAGCTTGTTTAGATACTGAAATCTGAAGTGAGTCGTCGATTAACTTTTGTGGTTGAAGCGGCCCAGTTTCTTCAACACACCTTCTAAAAAATCAATTTCTAATGCCTGCTCACCGATTTTTGCATGTAACTTTTTAAGATCAATGGGAGGTTCTGATGGAGCTTTTGATTGATCGAAAGCTTGCGAGGAAGCTGAGATCAATTGATTTTTCCGGTCAATAATTTGGTTTTGATGAACATCAAATTCAGCACTCAATTCAGCAAGTGTTTTTTCTGCTTTGATCGCAGCAAGTGCTACCTTAGCCTTAAAGTCGTTTGAATGATTTCTTCTTGGTCTACGTGCCATAAAATACTCCATATATTGATGTTTATAACATCATTTGAGGAGCAGAGTATCACTTATAGGAGTTGTTCATATTTCCGGATCCATCTCTCATCGAACGTAATCGTAAATCAGTTCATCGCTAAATGATATAAGTAGCGCTGTTGTGCAATATTGGCATTTGAATACTTTTTATGAGGTTCATTCTTCTTGTAATTCTATTACTGAATAAACCCTAAGTGGCCGACTTGGAATAGGAATGAGTGGTAGGGAACGAATAGGAATAGGTGGTAGGTTTATGCAGGAATATGCACCTTATTTTGATCTTTATAATAAAGGTCACTTTTGTACATAAAAATAATGACTTATCTTAATAAATACTGCGCTAGTCTAAATTTTAGACAAAAAAAATCCCACATGGGAATGTGGGAAAACTAAGAAACTACAGCTATGTTTCGTTCATTTATTTTATCGTCATCTGACCGACAAACAGTGGCATAAAATTACTTTTTTAAGTCTATTTTTCACCTTTAACATATCCCATTGGATCCGCATCGAAGTATACGATTTACACCTAGATTATTATTTCCGATCTAACTCTACTAGACCCTGTCTTGCTTCTGTAATGATCAGCTGAATTTCTTCATTTTGCTTTCTCTTTTGTTCAAAATACACATAAATGCCTAGAGAAAATCCCACAGCTAAAATGATCAGCGTCATCATGATAATTGCATTATGATTCATTATATTTAGCCCCTTTAAACTTCCTCACTATTGTGAGATGCAAGGACTATACACAGCAATAACAAAAATGCTCAATTCCATAAAGAAAATACACTGTTTTTTTTAATTTTATCTAAGAAAAACACTTTATTATTTAACAATATAATAAAAACCAAAATGTAACACGCATTCAAAAAATACGTTAAAATTCAATTATATTTTGTTCTATCTGTCATGATTATATTTTTAAGATATTTTAATTAATTTTCTCTCTATCTCAATTATCAGTCTGTTAAAATAAAAATTGATCTAAAAAACATAAGCTTATTTAAGCCATTACAGCCCGTTTGAAAAATGCTAATCTACAAAAATACCAACACAAATATGTGACGTAGTTAGCATTTTTAATCAATTCTTCAATTTTTTCTTGTGATGTGAAATACAATTTTTTGCATCCAGTGACTAAAAAAACACCAACTTCGATACGCTCCACTGATGCTCAATCATTCTGCTGTTATATTGAAGCTCTGACTAATCTAGATTGAAATGACTTTAAATCACCAAAACTCTGACAATGATGGTTTGATGTTCTTCATTTTCCTCAATCAACTGTAAACGCTTTTGTTCTTTACTCACCACTTTAAAGCGCAAGTTTTGATATTCAATAATGCTTGGAATTTGGTCAAAATATTGTGCATCAGCATCAATTTCATCCTCAAATAATGATGTACCAAGTTGATAGTCCAAACTTTTTAAAACGATATATTTCACCGTTGTTTTCATCACAGCATCCTTTTTATTACTTTTTGCTTTACTTTTATTTGTATCACCGTTCATGCCACGATTAAACCTATAATTGTAAATTTTGCTGTATTTATAGGCAGTTAAATCGTGAACATTCTTATTTTAGCATTTCACTTTTTGATGTTTTTTCGCACAAGTCGACAAAATTCAGTACACTTGAGCAACTTATTCTATTCACTTGCAGATTTATCATGCTCAAACAATGCTGTACCATACTTGAACAACGCCAACAGACTGTGGCTTTTATTGAAAGTGCCAGCTCAGGTTACTTATGTAGTCAGTTTTCTATTTATAAAAATAGCGGTGCCAATATTTTACTTGGTGGATTAGTCAGTTACGACCCAAGCATTAAACGTGAGATTTTGCATGTGAATAGTGACTTAATTGCCACCTATACCGCTGAATCCGCAGAAGTCACACAAGCCATGGCAGTTCAAGGCAAAAAACTATTTCAACATGCAGATTTTATTGTGGCATGCACAGGGTTACTGAAACCAGGCGGCAGTGCCACACCAGAAAAACCTGTAGGGACATTTTTTATCGCCATTCATTATCAGCAGCAAACTTTTCAGTACAAATATTTTTTAGATGGCAATCCATTACAACGACTAGAACAGCTCACTCTGTTAGTCGCTCAAGACCTGATTGATCTAATGCAAGATACAAGCACTTGTACTGCACCCTGAAGTAAACCTATCTTTTTAAGTCTCTATAAAAATTCTCATGACTGCCCAATTTTAAAAGATAGAGTGTCATGATTTCGTCATCACTCACAGAGTAAGCCAGTAGCACAAGCTGTTTGTCCATTTTAAATTTATAAACAAATACTCCTGCTAAATCCCCCACTTTAGCTTCTCCGATATCAGGATTATTCCAAACGGTTATTACGGCATTATCAACATCTTTTTTCTGCTGCTTGGTTAGTTTTTTCACTGTCCGTTCAAATAAGGGAGTTTGTTGTATATTCATTGAACTCAACCAAAGCTATATGGTGTTGTATTCCCTGCTTTGACATGCGCCATACTAAGCAACAAATCTGCTATATCTTGAAAAGTTAAATCGGGATTGTCTTGTGCGATTTTTCCAATTTTAGCCCAGTACTCAATTTGTTTAGTTGCACTTCTACTTTCAGCCATCCCGTAAATCTTTGCTGATTCAACAATATCGCTGTCGATTTTAACTGCTACATGTGACATTGCTTTTTCCTCATATTAATTATGGAATAAATTTTAGCCAATCATGCAACCATTTACAACCTTAAGAAACAAAATACAACAACCTTCTTTTATGATCAAATATTTAAAAATGCGCTATCGTACGTCCGATCTTTTTTAATTCTCTAACGCTTCAATAATTACTCATTGTATTTTTGACTACCCTCATCCAAACCTCAAAAAAATAAGGTTCCATTGCTTAACAATGAAACCTTATCTTCAGCCTAAACTGCTGCATCACATGATGTTCATGCACGGTACAGCTTTTTAGACAACCAATTAAGCAGCCGAACGCTCTGCAATTGGTACAACTTTACGCAATTCTGGGCCTGTATAATCTGCACTTGGGCGGATAATACGGTTATCTGCACGCTGTTCCATCACGTGTGCTGCCCAACCTGTTACACGGCTCATCACAAAGATTGGTGTAAATAGTTTGGTCGCAATACCCATAAAGTGATACGCAGACGCATGGAAGAAGTCAGCATTACAGAATAATTTCTTCTCACGCCACATCACTTCTTCACAACGCACCGATACAGGATAAAGTACTGTATCACCTACATCTTGCGCTAAACGCTCAGACCAGATTTTGATGATGCCGTTACGTGGATCATTGTCTTTATAAATCGCATGACCAAAGCCCATGATCTTTTCTTTACGTTCCAACTTGCCTAGCATTTCACGTTCAGCTTCTTCTGGCGATGTCCAATTTTCAATCATTTCCATCGCTGCTTCATTCGCGCCACCGTGTAATGGGCCACGTAATGAACCAATCGCGCCTGTAATACATGAATGCATGTCAGACAAAGTTGATGCGCAAACACGTGCTGTAAATGTTGATGCGTTGAACTCATGCTCTGCATACAAAATTAATGACACATTCATGACTTGTTCATGCAATTCATTTGGTTTTTCACCACGTAATAAATGCAGGAATTGTGCGCCAATTGAATCATCATCCGTATTTTCTTCAATACGTACGCCATCGTGACTATAGCGATACCAATAGCAGATAATGGCTGGCAAAGTTGCCAAAATACGGTCTGCAACATCTTGTTGCTGTTCAAATGACTGTTCGGTTTCTAGGTTACCTAACATTGAAACACCTGTACGCATCACATCCATTGGATGTGAATCTGCAGGAATACGCTCAAGCACTTCTTTCAATGCTTGTGGCAATGCACGTAAAGATTTCAATTTTGCTTTATAGGCAGCCAATTGCTCTGAAGTAGGCAATTCACCAAAGAAAATCAGGTAAGCAACTTCTTCAAACTGGCAATTTTCTGCCAAGTCTTGTACATCATAACCACGGTAAGTTAAGCCTGCGCCACTTTTACCTACAGTTGAGAGTGAAGTTTTACCCGCCACTTGTCCGCGCAATCCTGCGCCTGTGAGTACTTTTCCTTCAGCCATTTTTTTAATTCTCCTGTTTGAACAGCTTGTCTAATGTGTTTTCAAAAGTGTGATAATCAAGGAATTCGTATAATTCTTTACGTTGCTGCATTTTGTCTAAGACATTAACTTGAGTGCCATCTTTACGAATAGATTGCATCACTTCTAAGGCAGCTTTTTGCATGGCACGTGTTGGTGAAAGTGGATACAACACCATACGAATACCCTGCTCCGCCAATTCTTCTGTGGTGTAGTATGGGGTATCACCAAATTCAGTAATGTTTGCAAGTACTGGTACACCAACTGCATCACATACTGTTTTATACATGGTAATGTCTGTCATCGCTTCAGCAAAAATTGCATCTGCACCCGCTTCCACACATGCACAAGCACGGTCAATCACCGCTTGCAAACCTTCTTTTTGCAAGGCATCTGTACGTGCCATGACTACAAAGTTTGAATCAGTTTTTGCATCAACCGCAGCTTTAATTCGATCGACCATTTCTTGCTGAGTTACAATTTCTTTGTTTGGACGATGTCCGCAACGCTTTTGTGCAACCTGATCTTCAATGTGTACTGCAGCAGCACCTGCAGCAATCATTTGCTTAATACTGCGGGCAATATTAAATGCACCACCCCAACCTGTATCAATATCCACCAATAATGGAGTATCTACACGCTCAGTAATACGACGCACATCTTCCAAGACGTTGTCTAAACTGGTCATGCCCAAGTCAGGTAAACCGTAAGAGTAATTGGCGACACCTGCGCCAGATAAATAAATGGCTTTATAGCCAACCTGCTTTGCCATCATGGCAGCATAAGCATTTACCGTGCCGATAATTTGTAATGGCTTTTCCACTTCTAAAGCTTGTCTGAATCTTAAGCCCGCAGATGTTTGTTCTGTCATCTTCCTTTCCGCTTTTCTTACTATATTTTTCGAGGTTTGAGTATATCGGGAATGCAACGCTGCGCCATGACTTTTTAGAATCTATGCTCTAAAACTTTAGTCAAATAATTCGAAATTTTATTGCACAATAAATTTTCGTGATATTGCTTATTATTTAAATTTAATAAACATAGCTTTTTTGCATACTAAATAAGCAAAATTTTGCTTATTTTGAGTGTATTTCTATTTTTTCTGAATTCAAGCACGCTGCCCGTACACTTCAACACAGCACGCTGTGCATAAATTTGCTATAATAACAATCTCTCCCTTTGATCATTTGCTGAAATATTATCCAATATGCAAGATATCGCTCATTTAACCCCTTTCGGTAAAGATGTCCCTCCTACAAAGCGTGGACATGAGCGATGTGTGGCGCTGCTCGTCAGTGCAACTGATCTGTTTTTAGAACGTGGCTACGATGCCGTATCTTTAGATGATATTGTGCAACATGCTGGCGGTTCTAAAGCTTCTATTTATAAATACTTTGGCAATAAAGAAGGCTTGTTTAAAGCGATTTGTGATTATCGCCGTGACAAGTTTTTTCAGGATATTCACATCCCTTTTGAACAAATAGATTCCAATTTACGTGGTTATTTAATTCAGACCTTGCTGAATTTTTATCATCATATACTAGCGCCTGAAAATGCAGCTTTTATGCGTTTAGTTTTAGAGCAAAGTCAGCGCAACCCTGACATTGCCTTGCATATTCATGAGCGCGGCCCTCTGCACGTACAATTGTGCATTGCCAAAGTGCTAGAGCATGCCAGCCAACAAGGGCTCATTCGCTGCGAACACCCTGTTTATTCGGCACAATTGTATTTTGGGATTTTAAGAAATTTAGAATGGCGCATTATTATGGGCATTCCAAAACAAGAAACTGAACAAGAAACAATCAATTATGTAAGTTATTGTGTAGATCGCTTTCTAGACGCCCATCAAAAAGTCTAGTTTTTTTGCAATTTCTTCATCCTATAGTATATTAGCCGATTCCCTTTTTCACTTAACCAACCAACAACTAATTGTTGTTTTTCTCATTCAGCAATTATTGTGGAGTAACGAATGGCTCTACGTCACTTTCTAACATTACGCGATTTATCGACTTTAGAACTGAATCAAATTTTGCAACGCGCCATTGAGCTTAAGCGTAAACAGCATAACAATGAAGTTTTCCAACCCTTTGTGGGCAAAGTCTTGGGAATGATTTTTGAAAAATCTAGTACCCGAACTCGTGTATCGTTTGAAGCAGGTATGAGTCAGTTTGGTGGCAGCGCAATTTTCCTATCATCACGTGACACACAGTTAGGCCGTGGTGAACCGATTGAAGATTCTGCACGTGTCATTTCAAGCATGCTTGATATTGTGATGATTCGTACTTTCGGACATGACATTGTAGAGCGTTTTGCATCTTATTCAAAAGTTCCAGTAATCAATGCTTTAACTGACGATCACCACCCTTGCCAGTTACTTGCAGATATGCAAACTTACTTAGAGCATCGCGGTTCAATTGAAGGTAAAACCGTGGCTTGGATTGGTGATGGCAACAACATGTGTAACTCTTATATTGAAGCTGCGCACATGTGGGGCTTTAATTTAAAAATTGCAACACCTAAAGGCTATGAACCTGAACAACGTTTCCTGTCCGAATTTGCACACTGTGTAGAATTAGTAGACTCTGCTGAAGATGCAGCAGTCAATGCTGACCTGATTGTAACCGATGTTTGGGCGAGTATGGGGCAGGAAGAAGAACAAAAAATCCGTGAAAAAGCCTTTGCAGACTATCAAGTCAATGAGCATTTGATGGACTTGGCACATCCAGATTGCTTATTTATGCATTGTTTACCTGCGCACCGTGGTGAAGAAATTTCTGAAAATATGCTAGATCATAAAAATGCCGTGGTTTGGGATGAAGCCGAAAACCGCTTACATGCTCAAAAAGCATTGGTTGAGTTTTTATTGAACGAAAACCTCAAAAAAGACTAAACGACTTCAAAGCATTGAGTACGCTTTGATGAGTTTTGTTACAAACAGCACTAAATAGTGCTGTTTTTTTATTTGGCTCGCTATAATCTGAAACGACGGTTGATTTTCTAAAATTTCAAAAAGAGCCTAGATGAATAATATGATGTATAAAACACTTGCGACAATAACTCTTTGTGCAGCTGCAATGCTTACTCATAGCACAGCCTATGCTAAACCTAGCGAATTAGACCAATATTTGGTTCAGCACGATATTTTAACGGCTGACTACAAAATTAAAAATGTAGCAGCTTTAAATGAAATTTTAGATGTAATCAGCGATGAAGATTCCCGCACTATGCCGTATCAAGTCGATCAAAATACCGTGATTGAACAAAGTACAACTACAGACAAGCAAATTAACATTCGCGGCATGATTATTTCACCCGATTTTACTCAGTTTGTAGAAAGCACGGGCTACAACAATGTTAAAAACATGATTAAACAAAACTTGATTCACAACTGCGATTCAATGTTTGAGCATCAATTTCAGCGTGTAAATCCGTATGTGTTGAATTTACAACTCAGTGCAGAGAAAACACAATTTAATGTGCAATTGTCGAATAGTGAATGTAAATTTAAAACAGATTAAATAAAAATTCTATTAAGCATCACATCCTCATTACAGGTTTAATAGGTTGAATACTCAAAACAGTTGAGAGTTAACGTATTAAACCTTGAGGTTGTAAAATAATAATCAATGCACCCAAAATGACCACCATCCCACCAAACATATCCCAACGGGTTAAATTAAACTGATCCACATACTTTAGCCAAATCAAAGCGGTGCAAATATAGATTCCGCCATACGCTGCATAAATTCGCCCCGATGCCGCAGGATGCAAAGTAAGCAACCACACAAAAGCCGCTAAAGCCAAAACTGTTGGCACCCAAAGCCACTGCGATTTTCCCTGATTCAAAATTAAATAAGGAAAATAACAACCTAATATTTCCATTAATGCTGTTATAAAAAACAAAAGTACGGTACTGGCAATTTTTGTGATCTGAACATCCATAAGCGACTTTACTTAAAAGTGGAATACATAAAAAAATAACCCATGTTGAACATGGGTTATTTTCATTCATGGTGATGCAATATAAAAGTTAAGCTGGTTCAGCAGTTTGATCTTCAAATACTTCAAGTTTCAAACCAACCGCTTTACCATTCTCTTTCTTCACAGAAACAGCGACATTACCGCCCTGTTCAGCCAATTCACCGAATAAAATCATTTCTGCTAATGGTTTCTTCAAGTGTTCCTGAATCAGGCGTTGCATTGGGCGT
Organism: Acinetobacter sp. YH12211; assembly: GCF_013418015.1. Classification (NCBI taxonomy): domain Bacteria; kingdom Pseudomonadati; phylum Pseudomonadota; class Gammaproteobacteria; order Moraxellales; family Moraxellaceae; genus Acinetobacter; species Acinetobacter sp. YH12211. The sequence continues at coordinate 37,275 of NZ_VPCW01000017.1, read as the reverse complement.
GCGCCCATCAAGCGATCATATCCATGCTCAGCCATCCATTCACGTGCATCTTGATCAACCTCAAGAATGACTTTTTTATCATCCAATTGAGCTTGTAATTCAGTTAAGAATTTATCTACTACATTTTCAATCACGGTAGCTGGTAGAGCCTTAAATTGAATCACACCATCTAAACGGTTACGGAATTCTGGCGAGAAGGCTTTTTTCATTGCTTCTTGGTTGTCATTACTGTTGTCTTGATCCATGAAACCAATGCTGACTCGTGAAATACTTTCTGCACCAATATTGGTGGTCAGTACTAAAATCACATTACGGAAATCTGACTTACGACCATTATTGTCGGTCAATGAGCCATGATCCATAATTTGCAGCAATAAGTTAAATACATCAGGATGTGCTTTTTCAATCTCATCTAGCAACAACACACAATGCGGGTTTTTATGAATCGCATCGGTAAGTAAGCCGCCCTGATCAAAACCTACATAACCCGGAGGCGCGCCAATTAAGCGTGAAACTGCATGACGCTCCATATATTCAGACATATCAAAGCGAACCAATTCCACACCCAACAGTTTTGCCAACTGCTTGGTAACTTCGGTTTTACCAACGCCTGTCGGGCCAGCAAATACAAAACTACCCACTGGTTTGTCTGGTGTTTTTAAACCAGCACGTGACAGTTTAATTGCTGATGCTAACGCTTCAATAGCTTCGTCTTGACCAAAGACCACACGTTTTAAATCACGCTCAAGATGTTCAAGTACAGTCTTGTCATCTTTCGATACGGTTTTAGGTGGAATACGTGCAATTTTAGAGACGATATCTTCAATGTTTTCTACTGTGATTAAAGTATCATCTTGCTCAGCTCTTAAACGGCGCTGCGCACCTGCTTCATCAATCACATCAATGGCTTTGTCTGGCAAGAAACGGTCATTGATAAATTTGGCCGATAACTCTACCGCAGACACCAATGCTTTATCATCATATTTAACATGGTGAAATTCTTCAAATTTCGATTTTAAACCACGTAAAATATCAATCGTTTCTGAAATTGAAGGCTCATTCACATCAATTTTTTGGAAACGGCGTGAAAGTGCATGGTCTTTTTCAAATACCTGACGATATTCTTGGAATGTCGTCGAGCCAATGCAACGCAAAGTACCATTTGCCAACGCAGGTTTAATTAAATTTGATGCATCCATAGTGCTGCCCATGCTTGAGCCTGCACCAATAATCATGTGGATTTCGTCAATAAATAAAATGGCATCAGGTTTCTTTTTCAAGGCATTTAACAGTTGTTTTAAACGCTTTTCAAAGTCACCACGGTATTTTGTACCCGCTACCAACGCACCGATATCCAAACTATATACTTCGGCATTTTCGAGTGGTTTTGGCGCTTTACCATTCACAATCAGCCACGCCAGACCTTCGGCAATAGAGGTTTTACCCACGCCTGGATCACCCACCAACAATGGGTTGTTCTTACGACGACGGCATAGAATTTGTGCAGCACGCTCAATTTCTTTTTCACGCCCAATTAACGGATCGGTTTTACCCTTTTGCGCTTCAGTATTCAAATTTAGCGTGTAAAGCTCTAACGGGCCAGCATTGGCAGAGCTTGAACTTTCGCTATCTAATTCTTCAACCTCTTCTTCCGCTTGCGTTTCGTCTTTACGTGTACCGTGCGATAAGTATTGCGTTAAGGTCAAACGGTTAATTTGATGACGCTTGAGTAGATACACGGCAAATGAATCACGTTCAGAGTACATTGCCACTAAAATATCTGCGCCTTCAACCGTACGGTCACCACCACTAGATTGCACATGGAAAATACCACGCTGCAAAATGCGGTCAAAACTTTCGGTCGGGTGCGGTGCCTGATCGTTATTTTCAGCAAGTTTAGGGGTATGTTGTTCTACATATTCTTCGAGTTCTTTACGCAGCACAATAACATCTGCACCACACGCCTTGAGTGCATTGACTGCCGAATCATTGTCTAATAAAGCCAATAATAAATGTTCAACCGTTAGAAACTCGTGTCTCTTTTGACGAGCCATGCTAACAGCCAAACGTAGTGATACTTCTAATTGACGACTGAGCATGTAACCCCCTTAATCTTTAGGCTCAATCTGACAAAGTAATGGATGACCTTGTGATCGAGCGTAATTATTGACTTGGTTCGCTTTCGTTTCCGCAATATCCCGCGGATAGACCCCTGCGACACCTTTTCCTTCATAGTGTACAGTTAGCATTACTTGAGTCGCTTGGTCAAGATTCATTGCAAAGTATTGTTGTAAAATTTCAATTACAAAGTCCATTGGGGTGTAATCATCGTTCATTAAAACGACAACATATAAAGGTGGGCGTTTTAATTGTGGCGGCGCAGTTTGTACCGCAATATCACCATCATCTTCATGTCCTGCATCATCCACACTTAAACGCGGGGTTAAATGCCAATCGACATAGCCAGATTGATGAAAAGTGGTTTTAATTTCATTTAAACAGATGGATCTTTTTTGGGTTCGCATAAGTTTTACATATCACACATTATTGAGCGCTAGCTTCTGCTTGTGGAATTTCAGAAATAAAGGCAGAATCTGCCTCCACGGCTTTGCCTTTGCTCCAACTGAAGCGTTTAATCACAGGAGTTGCGCCATTTAAACGGACTTCAATAAAGTCTGGATTAAAGCCTTTAGGCATGCTCCAGCGCCCTGTTAAACGCTCATAATTATCAAAATTAAAATTGCTGTCTTCCATCGGAACAACCAGCACTTCTGTGCCTTGAATTAAACGCAGTTCTACCGTACCACTTGCACGTCGCTTGTTTGGACTCACTTGTACCAAATCGACCTGATATTCATAAGCATTGTCTGGTAATGGTTTCACCCCAAGATTTTGCACGGTCAGGCTTAAACCACCACGTTGACGCAAAACTTCACGATAAATCGCACTCATGCCTTCAGTACGTTGCTTATCTTCAGTTGCTTGAGTGAAAGCTTGATACAAATCATTGGAGTTACTGACCGCAACATCGCGTTCTTGAACCGCAGCATTTAAGCTCTTATTCAGACTTTCCAACCGCGTTTTTTGTTCTTGCACCACTTCAACCAGTTGTTCTGCATCAGCATCGTAACCAACCACAGTTAAGCCCTGACGATGCCCGACTGAATAGCCCAAAAAACCACTGCCTAAAATTAAAATGGCAGCGCCAATTGCTAAAGGCGCATTGCTTTCAAGAAATGGCTTTTTTTCTGGCGGTGTAGATGAGGGTGTCATGCTTGAATTTGACTGTGACGTGGTTTCTGTATCGGTGTTATGCATCGTCATCTCTTGTTTTGATTCATTCAAAACACACATTTAAATCGAAATCTAAATGTGTGTGAAGTTGAAAAACGTGTTCTTATGGTAATAAACCAATCACCTCAAGTCCTGCATGTTCTGCAAAACCAAACATGAGGTTCATATTTTGTACTGCTTGCCCTGCTGCACCTTTCACCAAGTTATCTTGCGCAACCAAAAGTACTAATTTTTTCGGTTGTGGTTTATACAATGCAATACGCAACTGGTTAGCGCCACGTACCGAGCGCGTTTCTGGTGAACTATTGGCAGGCATGACATCTACAAACTGTTCATTGGCATAAAACTGCTCATACAGACTTTGTAAATCTGCTGCATTACCTGCCTCAGTTAAATCTACATAAATGGTGCTGAGCATACCGCGAATCATAGGTACTAAATGCGGTACAAACACAATGTGATTAAACACATCTTTTTGACCCGAAATATTTTCCAATGCTTCTACAATTTCTGGATGATGACGATGCCCCGCAACGCCATAAGCCTTAAAGTTGTCGGCATTTTCAGAGTAAATCATGCCCAAACTGGCTTTACGCCCTGCACCAGATACACCCGATTTTGCATCAATAATAATACTTTCAGGTTTCACTAAAGCTTCAGCTTGTTTAAATAATGGCGCTAAACCAAGTTGCACTGTGGTTGGATAACACCCTGGGTTACCAATCACCTGTGCTTGTTTAATTTGTTCCCGGTTGAGTTCAGACAAGCCATAAACTGAATCTTTTAAAATGTCTGGGCAAGCATGTTGCATGCCATACCATTTTTCAAACTGTGCTAAATCTTGCAAACGGAAGTCTGCTGCTAAATCGACCACTTTGGTGTTGGCTGCAACAAGCTCCGCAGCATGTTGCATTGCAACGCCGTGCGGTGTAGCAAAGAACACCACATCACACTGTTTTAATTCTTCGATGTTTAAATCTGAGTAGCACAGGTCTGTGTGTCCACGCAGGCTTGGGAACATATCATCTACACGGCGACCCGCTTCTGTACGTGAAGTCAGTACATTTACTTTCACATTTGGGTGTCGTAGCAAAAGACGCAATAATTCAACGCCTGTATAACCTGTACCACCGACAATACCAACTGAAATCACGTGCATTACCTCAATTCAAAAGCATGTTTAAGCTAACGCTATAGTATGACAGGAAGTTTTGGTTTTCTGAACTGTTTTACTAGGGTTTTGGGGCTTTTCTTTATTCTGTTGATTTTATAAAAGATGATTTGGATTGTAGTCAATACGTGCAACACCTTTGCATTGTAGTCTTATCATGTGGGTGTTGGCTTTTTTATTGATACCACCACCAAGGCAAAGACGTTGTTTTTAACTGTTTGCGATGCTGCAAATAGTGCGCATCATGCCGTTGTACTTCAACCCAAAATGCAGGACTATGATCAAAATGTCGTGTATGCGCCAACTCATGCACAGCAACATATCGCACAATTTGTTCAGGAAACAACACCAAGGCGCTATTGAGCATAATATGCTGTTGCGTACTGCAACTGCCCCAACGGGTTTTCGGTTGACGAATTGCGCACTGTTTAAATGGCAAAGCAATTTCATGACTGACTGTTTGCAAATATATCGGCAACATTTGCTTGGCATAAGCAATAACAAAGGCTTTTAAATATGCCGCAGGTTGGCGGTCACTAACCCATAGGCAATGCTGTTTTAAATCTAAAATAAAACTGTGTTTTTGTGTTTGATAATGAATATTTAAAGGCTTAGCCAAATTAAAAAGTGATAACTGATTTGGCAATTCACGCCGAACAAGTCCTTGCTGCGCCTGCTGTTTATGCCAAGTTTCAATCATCCACTGTTCAGATTGCTGCAAAAAATCCTGAATTTGTCGCTGAGTGCAATATTTCGGCACAGTTAAGCGAATTTGATTCGGCTCGACACGTAACCGTAAACGTGTTGCTTTTGCATGTGGTGTAATTTGAATTTCAGGTAAGTCGGATAATGTCATTGTTGTTCTTTTATTAAATCCTCCCCGACCCTCCTTTAATAAAGGAGGGAGAAAAGCCCCCTATTAAAAACAAGGGGCTTGGGAGACGAATTAAACCACAGTACGTTCTTCAATGCCGTTATTGGTCGCTACAATTGCAATATCAGCTTTATTGATGGCAAAAATACCATTGGTCACAACACCCGGAATATCATTCAAGGTTTTTTCTAATTCCAACGCATTTAAAATATTTAAATTATAAATATCTAAAATCACGTTACCGTTATCAGTCACCACACCTTCACGGTAAGCAGGATCGCCACCTAAAGCCACAATTTTGCGTGCTACCGCAGAACGAGCCATTGGAATCACCTCAATTGGCAATGGAAACTCACGTCCTAATTGCTCTACCCATTTTGAATCATCGACAATACAGATAAACTTACGTGCAATAGAAGCCACAATTTTTTCACGGGTCAACGCTGCGCCGCCGCCTTTAATCATGTGCATGTGACGGTCAATTTCATCTGCACCATCAACATAAGCATCTAAACTGCCCACAGAGTTCATATCGACCACTTCAATACCAAGTTTCTTTAAGCGCTCCGCAGTCGCTTCAGAACTTGCCACAGCTGCTTCTAATTGTAATTCAGGCAATAAATCAATCAGGAAATTCACTGTACTGCCTGTACCTACCCCCAAAATCCCGCCTTTAGGCAAATGTTTTAATGCTGCTTTGGCAGCCGCTTGCTTCTTTTCATCTTGGGTAGCATACAGACTCATGACTTCACTCAACTATTTTTGACATTTGTTGCCGATTTTACAGCGCAAATGTGCAGGGGTTTGTTACAATAACCCCCTATTTTAAACTGTTAGATGGAAGATTAACATGCTGTCTCGTTTGGTTCGACAAATTTTACAAGCAACGGTCTACGATGTTGCAATCGAAACCCCACTCGACGCAGCGCCACGAATTAGTGAAAAACTGAACAATAACATTCGCTTTAAACGTGAAGACTTACAACCTGTATTCTCTTTTAAATTGCGTGGTGCGTATAACCGTATTAGCCAATTACCCAAAGACCAACTTGAACGTGGTGTAATTACTGCCTCTGCAGGCAACCATGCGCAAGGTGTAGCATTGTCTGGGCAAAAACTGGGTATTCGCGCCATTATCGTTATGCCTAAAACCACGCCAGATATTAAAGTACAAGCGGTAAAACGCTTGGGTGGCGAAGTGGTATTACATGGTGACTCATTTGATGTTGCCAACAAATATGCAATTCAACGTGCCCAAGATGAAGGCATGACTTTTATTCCACCGTATGACGATGAATTGGTCATGGCAGGTCAAGGTACGATTGCCAATGAAATTTTGCGTCAATGGCGCGATGTCGAATATGTTTTCGTTGCTGTTGGTGGTGGCGGTTTAATTGCAGGTGTTGCAGCCTACTTGGGCGATGTCGCACCGCATGTCAAAGTCATTCCTGTAGAATATGATGAATCGGCTTGCTTAAAAGCGGCTTTTGAAGCCAATGAACGGGTTATTTTGCCGCAAGTGGGTTTATTTGCCGATGGTACTGCTGTCGCACAAATTGGTGAGAAACCGTTTGAAGTTTTACAACTACAAAAATCAGATCAATCAGGCCCAATTGTTGAGCGCGATGTCGTTTTGGTGAATACCGATGAAATCTGTGCGGCAATTAAAGACACCTTTGATGAAAACCGCAGCATTGTAGAACCTTCAGGTGCAATGGCTTTGGCAGGCATCAAAAAATATGTCGAGCAACACCAATTGCAAAATAAAAATATTGTGTCAATTGTCTGTGGCGCAAACATGAACTTTGACCGTTTACGCTATATTGCGGAACGTACTGAACTCGGTGAACATAAAGAAGCAATTTTTGCCGTGACCATTCCAGAAGAAAAAGGTGCGTTCCTTAACTTCTGCCGTGCGCTGCAAGGTCGTAATATCACCGAGTTTAACTACCGCGCCAGCGATGCTACTGCTGCACAAGTCTTTGTCGGCATCAGCTTAAAATCTGGTGAAAAAGAACGCCACGATATTTATGAGTTACTCAAAACCCAGTACGATGTTGATGATTTGTCGGATGATGAAGTAGCAAAACTACACATTCGTTATTTGGTCGGTGGTCATGCCGATATTGAAAATGAACGTCTATTCCGTGTGGAATTTCCAGAGCGTCCGGGTGCATTACTGACTTTCTTGGAGCGCTTAGGCCCAACCCATAACATCACCCTGTTCCATTACCGTAACCACGGTGCAGCGGAAGGTCGTGTATTGGTCGGTTTAGAAGCTTCGGATGCCAAACAGAACCCAGATGGTTTAATTGAAACTTTGGAAAAGATCACTTATCCATACCAAGAAATTACTAACAACTTGGGTTATCAGCGTTTCTTAAAATAAACGATCATACACGTCAATAAGTGCAAAAAACCGCTGCAATCAGCGGTTTTTTTAGTCATATTGATACAGTGTTGAGTCACAAAGTATTCTAAAATATTAAGAGAATAATATAATTTTTTCAGGATGATGCTATGGCACAATTTGCTGTCATTGGTTTAGGTAGCTTTGGTGCAACTGTGGCGACACAATTGGTCAAACTCAACCATGATGTCATTGGGATTGATAGCAATAAAAAGTTTGTAGAAAACATTGCCGATCAAATTACCCATGCGGTGATTGCCGATGCAACCGATGAACACGTTTTGGAAGAACTGAATATTCAAAATTGCGATGCCGTGGTGGTCGCCATTGGTGAAGATATTGAAGCCAGTATTTTGTGTGTCTTAAATTTAAAGAATTTGGGTATTTCTAAAATTTACGTTAAAGCCAAAAGTAAAGCGCACACCATGATTTTGACCCATTTGGGCGTAAGTAAAATTATTCACCCTGAAGAAGATATGGGCGTTCGCATCGCGCAATCGCTGAGTTATCCGATGGTGAGTCGTTATATGAGCCTAAACGACAACCACTATATTGTAAAAGTAAAAATTAAAGACAACTTGCATGGCACGCGCATTCATAGTCTGATGTCACATGCACCCGAGGTTAAACTTTTACTGTTTAAACGTGCCGAAACGATTTTCTATACGCTTGAATCCAATTTAATGCTACAAACAGATGATATTTTGGTGGTTGAAGGACAACTTGAACCATTAAAACGCTTATCTAAACAATTTAAGTCAGAATGAAAAAAACAGCGAAACAACCAATCAAAACTGTCAATTTAAGCCCACCCAGTCTTTTGGCACTGGGCTTTTTAAGCTTTATTAGCATTGGCACAATCTTGCTGAAACTGCCCATTTCCCATCATGGCGAGATGAGTTGGATTAATGCCTTATTTACTGCTACATCTGCAGTGACGATCACTGGATTGTCTGTAGTGAATATTGGCGATGCTTATACCGTATTTGGGCAAATGGTCATTATGTTGTTGTTACAATGTGGTGGCTTAGGTTTTATGACTTTTGCGATTTTAGCGGTTTTAAGTTTGTCATCCAAAATTGGTTTAAAACAACAAATCATGGCGCAAGACACCATTGGGCAAACCAACCTGTCTAAAGTGTCGATGACCATTAAAAGCGTGTTGCTCTACTCATTGTTTTTTGAAGGGATTGGCACGGTTATTTTAACCTTGGCATGGATGCAGGATTATCCATTTAGCGATGCATTTTTCTATGCGGCTTTCTATAGTGTTTCAGCCTTTAACAATGGTGGATTTTCATTATTTCCCAATAGCTTAATGAGTTTTGCAGATCAATACCTGATTACCTTAACTATTAGTATGCTGTATATCATTGGCGGTATTGGTTTTGTAGTACTCATGGATATTAAACGTGCCAAACGCTGGAAAAAACTCTCACCCAATAGCAAGCTGATTTTATCGACCATTGCTGGTTTAAACTTTGTGGCCTTTCTGCTGATTTGGGCGATTGAAGCCAATAATCCACATACCCTTGCAGCCATGAGTATTGGCGATCAAGCCCTCAATGCTTGGTTCCATGCTACCGTGCCACGTTCATCTGGCTTCAACAGTCTAGATATGGCCAGCATGCAAAATGCCAGCACCCTACTCACCATGTTACTGATGTTTATTGGTGGCGGTTCGCTCAGTACCGCAGGCGGTATTAAAGTTGGCACATTTATTATTGTCATTTTAAGTGTGATCAGTTTTTTAAGACGTTCAGATGAGGTGCGTGTGTTTAATCATGCTGTACCTGAACGTACCACCTTTAAAGCTTTGGCGGTGATCAGCATCACAGGTATGTTAATTTGCCTCGGTTTGTTTAGCTTACTTGCCCTTGAACCGAAACTGAATTTTTTAGACCTGTTGTTTGAGGCTGTATCTGCAGCGTGCACGGTGGGTTTATCCCGTGGTGTTACAGGTGAATTACAACCTGCCAGCTTAATTATTTTAATGTTGTTGATGTTTGCAGGTCGTTTAGGGCCGCTGACTTTGGCTTATTTAATCGCCACACCACAAAAAAGCCGACTTAAACATCCAACCGCAGATATTCAAGTTGGATAAAAGCTGGATACGATCCGACTTCAAAAACAAACGCCAATCTTCAAGATTGGCGTTTTATATTCAGCGAGCAATAATGAGAAATCAATCTTAATCTACTTAAAACCAATTCATTAAAGACACACCCAAACCAACATAGGTGGCGCGGTGGTTATAATCAATCAGGCTTTCACCATAACCATCAAACAATTGGAAATGACCGCGTAATTTTCCACTGATTGGGAAAACCCAGTCAAACTGTGCTGCACCGTGCGCGTCATCACCGCCTTTTAAGCTATGACGAAGCATCAAAGAAAAGTCATGCTCTTTCCAGCGATAAAATGCCAACATATCGCCACGCCCGATATAATTTTTAATTTCAGGGTTATTGTCATCGCTGCGGTCTTCTTCAATGCGATACCACGGACGTAACATCAAGGCAAAATTGTCTTTTTCAAAACCTAAATTAAAAATCACCCGATTCCAACTGCGTGATAATGGATCAGAACGACCATTGGATTGATGGTTCAACGTCACACCCAATAAACGACCATGCAGCCCCATAAGTGTATAGTTGGTGCGGAACATCAAACTGGCTTCAGGCTCATAATTGGTTTCACGAAATGGACGTGACTCATCACCATTATAAACCTGCCAACGTGATGACTGGGTATAACCTAGCCACACATCACCGTTATCACCCAACAGATTTTCTACCGCTTTGGTTTTTAAAGACAGCTGAAATTTGGTTTCCATTGAGGTCAGGTTTTGCTCCTTACCCACGGGAACGGTATTTTGCTCATTCAAGCTTTGTGGACGTTCATTTTTATCGGACGTCCAAAAAGTAGGCATCAAATACACAGGTTGATAAGCACGTAAATTCCATGTGCCTAATTTGCTATCGGGTGAAAGCTCCCAGCGCTTATCCAGTAAAGATACATTCGGATCAAGCTTTGGTACATCAAAAGAAAATAAATTACTCACACCCACTGCAATTTTTTCTGTCACCGTTTCGGGTTCAGGCGCTAGTGCCTGAGCAGCTTGACGTTCGCTAATCAGCGCTGTTTTTTCTGCTTCAGGAATTTTAAACAGAGCATCGTAACACACCAAACGATCAGCATTTGACTCTAAAGCCACACAGGCTTCAGGTGTTGCAGGTGCAACTAAGCTAGCTGGGTCTTGTGCATAGGTTTTCGCCACAAACACAGTGCTGAGTGCGGCAACACTCAGCGACAGTCCTGTGCGTTCAAACAGTTTGAACGCGCTCATAAATCCCCCTAAGTTTTCGTTGTTATTTCACGTATCAGTTCACTTGTTTAATTTCAAAACCAAGTTCGAGCAATGCTTCACGTTTTGACACAGGTGCGACTACGGCTTTAGATGCTTGCTGCTGACGCAAATATTGCTCCGCAACACGTTTTAAATCGTCTAAAGTCACCGCCAATAAACGCTCACGTAATACTGTGCGGAATGAGGGTGTACGCGCGTGCAATAATGCATAACATGCAGTAATCGCTTCACCTGCAGGCGAACCTGGTTTATCCATACTAGCAATTAAACCTAAAATCGCTTCTTCTAGTTGATGCGGCAATTGCTCTGCATTAAATAACCAATCAATACTCGCTTCAAAGTCTGCGAAAGTTTCTGCCAAGCGTGGATCACGATAACTGTAAAAACGGAATGAACATGCATTGCCATCGTAGCTTGCACCGCCACCGTAAGCACCGCCTTTTTCACGGATTGCGCTGTGTAAGAAACCATTGCGCAAATATGCAGCCAATACCATCAAAGGTGCAGCATCAGGATGCGACACTTCCACCGCAGGATACGCAGCCGCACAGAATTGCACATTGGCTTGAATCAACCATGCCTGATCTTGCGTTGAATGATCTACAGGAACTTGAGTTAAAGCAGCAGGATTTTCTGCAACAATAAGTTTATCCCAAACTTCTTGAACTTCTTCGACCAAACGATCGGATTGATGTTCTTCACATACTAACAAAAATTGCTTAGATGCTTGCAGTAATTTATGGTGAATCAATTGCAACTCAGCAATCAATTTCTCGTATTCCGCTGCATCTTTTTCAATTTTAGCAACCAAGTCTGCCAACCAATTTAATGCGCCCAAACCTGTGTTGTTGTAATCACGCTGTGCCAAAGCACTGTGATGACGTCCTGCAATTTGCATGGCATAACTGTGCCCCGAACCCGACAAACGTGACTGCCAACGGGTTTTTCGTTGTTGTAACAGCTCAATAATGCGGTCTTTTTCATCAAAACGTAATTGCTCAAATGCTAATTTCAGCAAGCGGATGGCTTCAAGATTATTCACCAAAGACTTAGTGGTTAATGTGAGCCATGCACTGATCTGATTTTTGTCATCGACTTTAGAACGTAAAGATGCACCCATGCCCAAACCACCGCTAACTGCGGTTTGTAGCTGTTGCAATTCTAAATAGCCGTATTCACCTGCACCCACTTCGCCCATTAAAATGGACAGCAAATTAAAGTATGGCGATTGTACAATTTCATCTGGAATTTGAATCAACACTTGCTGATAGTAAATTCCATTGGTTCCTGCATGATATAAATTTAAAGGATAATCAATGCGGTTACTGATAATTTCACGCAACTCACCCTGCACAATATGCAAGGCTGCAGGCACATCTTCCAAACCAACTTTTGGCAATAAGTTCAAATCATCGGGCGTATCTTGACGGACTTTTAAAGCTTCCGTTTGCGCGACGATTTCTGCTTTTTGCTCATCTGTGAGTTGTGCGCCTATCTCAGCCAGACGTGCTTTTTCAAGTGCAGCATCTTTGGCCGATTTTTCTGCATCTGGAACCAAAGTCATTTGAACACGGTGCGGGTTATCAATTAAATGCGTCTGAATTAGCCGTGATAACCACATTGGATCTTTAAGTTCTTCTTTGACTTGCTCAATCGCAGTATCTACATCCCACACCTGAATTGGGTCATTGTGGTGAATTGCACTGCTTAAACCATTTAAAATCAAGCTCAATCCGTATGGCATACCATCGCCATTAATTTCACGCTGATGCAATTCAATTTGATGCAAAATTGCATCGACCAATGCCGTATCCACAGGCTGTGCAGCCACGTCTTGTAAAACTTTTAAAACGCCCGCCTGAAATTCTGCTGCATGTTCAGGGTTAGAACCTTGCACACCACAGAAGAAGGTCATTTCAAAGTTGGAATCATCCACGCCCGTCAATGGCCCTGTAGATTGTGCATGCGCCCAAGTTTCCAAATAATGACGCAGTGGTGATGCAGAATTTTCAAGTAAAACACCTTCAACCAAACGCATACCTAAGCGTAATTTAATATCGCTTGCTTCAGGCAATAACCACGCCAAAACATGATAAGTTTTATCTTTCAGTTCTTCTGCATCGACTGCATAACTTTCAGTCACTGCCACTGGCGCAGCTAAACGACGCTCAGGCTTCGAATACAACGTTTCGCCCTGTTCAAATTTCGCCAAAGCCAACTGTTCAAACTGTTCTTGTAAATCGTATGCAGGCGTATTGCCAAAAGTCATAAATACCGCATTACTTGGGTGATAATGTGACTTATAAAAATCTACCAATTCTTGATAGGTTAAATCTGGAATATCTTTCGGGTCGCCACCTGAATTGTAGTGGTATGTTGTTTCAGGGAATAAATGATAAGCCAATTGGTGATAAAGCTGATCGGATGGCGAACTCATCGCACCTTTCATTTCATTAAATACCACGCCTTTATAAACAGGCTCACCATTTTCCAACTCAATACGAATACCTTCCTGAGCAAAATCGAGAGGATTTAAATTGGCTGCAAAAGCCGCATCCATATATACCGAAAGTAAGTTTTGAAAATCTTTTTTGTTTTGTGTCGCAAATGGATACGCCGTCCAGTCTGCAGCGGTAAATGCGTTCATAAAGGTGTTTAATGAACGACGAATCATTAAAAAGAACGGGTCACGTACAGGAAATTTTTCTGAACCACATAGCGCAGTATGCTCTAAAATATGCGCCTCGCCTTTGGAATCCATTGGTTGGGTGCGAAATGCGACTAAAAATACATTTTCATCATGATCTGTCGCCAAATGATAATGCACCGCACCTGTAACTTTATGTTTATATTCAGACACTAAAATGTCTAAGGCTTCAACATGGTGTTGACGTACCAACTGAAACGCAGGATGTACAGTCTGGGAAATGGTTTCAGTGACATCTACAGTCATGTGATCTCCTAAAAATAAGCAAATAAAAAACTAAAGCCATTATAGCTTTAGTTCTTTAGATAATTCACGTTGAAAACCCGACTAAATTGATTGAAATTTGCAAAGTATCAACAAAATGCTGCCTACACTGCTGCTTGTAGCATGAGCAAAACTAGATCAGGTATTTAAAATAACTATAGTTTGGATGATTTTCGACATACACATAATTCTGTTTTTGATAAAAATGCGCTGCCGATTTGGTATCAGTGTTTAAACACAACGCCGAAAAATTAGCACGTGCTTTTTTCTCTAAATGTTGCAAGAGCTGTTTACCTACGCCATGTTTACGATAATTTGGCAAAACATAAAAACGACGTACACGTCCAATACGACTTTCAATATCTTGCTCATTCCATTGCTGGTTTAAGCCACCACATGCAACCAATTGATCACCATCGTAAACAAACAATAAAAACTCACCAGGCTGACTAAAGCGGTTTTTACCACTTTCCCATTCTTCAATTAAACGATGGACAAAATCAAAGCCTTCTTGAGCAGCATGTTTGGCCAAAGTCTGAATTTGCGTTGGTAACTCTTGTGCTTCTTTAATTTCGATGTTCATCTAACCTTCCTGATAACTCTGCTAAACCCCTATTTTTCATCAATAACATTCATTCAGCTGAATTTTATTCATGAAACTACAGCAATCCTGAGCATTGGTGTAAACTTAGCGTTTTTAATTTTGACTGTGATTTAAAGACATGGCAACTGTTGACCTTTTTGCAATTGGTAATGCATTAATTGACCAAGAATTTCAAGTCTCGGATGACTTTCTCATTCAACATAGCTTGCAAAAAGGTACTATGCAATTAACCGATGGTGAAACACAAGCAAATTTATACAACAACTTAATTAAAACACAAAGACATAAAGGCCAAGCTTCGGGTGGTTCTGCCGCAAATACCACCGTTGCATTTAGTGCTTTAGGTGGTCAAGCCTTCTATGCCTGCCGTGTTGGTAACGATGAATTGGGTGATATTTACCTCAAAGGCTTAAATGAAGCAGGTATTCACACCACAACCAAATCGGTCAGTGAAGGCGTTACAGGGACTTGTATGGTACTTGTGAGTGATGACTCTGAACGTACCATGCACACTTACTTGGGCATTACCGCAGAACTTTCTGCTACACAAATTGATTTTGAGCCACTTAAAACAGCAAAATGGCTTTATATCGAAGGTTATTTATCTACTAGTGATACTGCACGTGCTGCGGTAAAACAAGCGCGTGAAATTGCCAAAGCCAATCAGGTTAAAATTGCACTGACTTTATCTGATCCTGCCATGGTGCAATATGCGCGTGAAGGTTTGGATGAGTTACTAGATGATGGTGTGGATTTGATCTTCTGTAACCAGCAAGAAGCCATGATGTACACAGGAACGGAAACGGCTGAAGCGGCATTAGAACAACTAAAACAAAAAAGCAAATACATTGTCATTACATTGAGCGCACAAGGTGCCCTAATTTATGATGGCAACAACGCTTTTTCTGTACCAGGTCGTCAAGTCACTGCTGTTGATGCCAACGGTGCGGGTGATGCCTTTGCAGGTTCATTCCTGTATGCACTCAATGCAGGCTTAGGTTTCCAAACTGCAGCTCAACTTGCCATTCTGATTTCAAGTGAAGTGGTTTCTCAATTCGGCCCTCGTCTTGCGGTAGAAGATTACGCTAAACTTTTGCATAGCATTCAAAAGGAATCTGCATAATGAATAAAATTTGTATGATGGAAGACATTCCTGAGCGTGAAGCACGTGCCTACGAAACGCAAAATGGTGACACAATTTTTATCACCCAACGTGATGGCATGTATTACGCTTACCAAAACGTCTGCCCACACCTACAAGTGGAATTAGAATTTTTAGAAAACCAGTTCTTAGACCGTGACCAAGAATATATCGAATGCTCAACGCATGGTGCTTTATTTTTAGTTGAAACAGGTGAATGTATTTCTGGCCCATGTTTAGGTCAATCACTTGAGAAAGTTGAGATCAGCGTTCATTCAGATGGTGGGATTTACTTGATCAACGACTAACTTTTTTGCAACTTTCAGAAAGAAGCGAAAAGTTCCAAATCTTAGCTCTATACAAAACCAGATCATTTATCTATGCTCTCTAAGCAGAGTTAGATCAATGATCTGCATCTAATAACATCACCTATAAATATTTCAACACGTGAGTTTAGCGCATGCATGAGTTTTTATCTGATTTGAACTTAATGCCCTTTCATCTCAGCCTAGTTGTTTTATTGCTACTCAGCACTGTCGAAACGATTGGTTATTACTTTAATTTTCGCCCAAGTCAGTTGCTCAAGCGTGCATTTTCACAACGGATTACAGAATCACCACTTTTAGATGTTAAATTTTCTAAGGTACTGATTTTTATTTTTTTACTGATGAATTTCAGTGTTGCAGGATATTTTTTACAGTTTTTAATTTACTCACAACAACAACATTTCGTTCCCGCTTATTACATTATAATTCCAGCGTTTATTATTGCCATCTTTTTTACAGTCTTTATGATTCACTGTCTAGACCAAGTGATTAAGCCCAAATATAGCATACGCCAAGTCGATTTACTCGGACGCTTAGCCACAATTTCCAGTGGCAATGCCCGTCCTGGTTTTTCTGCACAAGCACGTGTGCGTGATGAGTTTGGACAACTGCATTATGTGCAGGTTGAACCTGAATTTGGTGAACTTGAATTTCAAGCTCAAATTATTATTGTGCGCAAAAAAAGATCACACTATCTAGCTAAAAAAATTTCAGCATCAAATAACTTGTTTAGCAATCAATAAGTCATTTTTTAAGATTTAAAACCAATCTTGCTGACCTAAGAAAGTTAAAATTTTTCACTCAAACTCAACACAATCTGTTTGTTTATAAACGATACATTTCATGTGATCTGAACAATATTTAAACAAACTTATTATGAAAAAATGCTATTTACGTTAGACTAAGCCAAAGACAAAGTACCACTACATTGTAGGGAAATAAAAAAAATGTGCGGAATCGTCATTAAACTTTAACAAATGAATGAGAATAATTATTAGCTGATAATATCTCTAATTTATTGTGGTTTTTAGATTGATTTTTATTCATAGCAATTTAGTCAGATTTGCTTTTTTAAAATATAAGTATTTTAGTCAGATTTGGAATTATTAATTACAAGTGTTCCTGTCAAGTTTAAAAAATACTAATTTCTCCCATTTATTCTCTGCAACACCTAAAAACAAACTATTGATTTATAATAAGTTAACAATATATTTGCATTTTAACTGTGCCAGCTATTTTTTTTTGTATGTTTTTGTTTAATAATATAAAACACAGTTTAAAAAATAGGCTTATAAAAGTGAGCTTAGTTCCTAAAGATTTAAATAGAAAAGTAGTTCGTGAACTCACGATCATTTTAATAATTAAGGTCGTGCTGTTAATGGTCATCAAAAATATTTGGTTTGATGCCCCAACTATTCCTCAAAATTTTGATTCACAAGTTGCTGAGCGTATTGCTGGCAGTCCTTCCTCAATCAAGGAGACACGTTGATGATTTCTGAAAGCGTGGTCGATCTCTCGCGGTTCCAATTCGCAATGACCGCGATGTATCACTTTATTTTTGTTCCACTGACTTTAGGTCTGGCTTTTATTCTTGCCATTATGGAAACCACGTATGTGATTTCTGGTAAAGAAATTTATAAAGACATGACCAAATTCTGGGGAAAACTCTTCGGTATTAACTTTGCCTTAGGGGTAACCACTGGTTTAACCATGGAGTTCCAGTTTGGTACAAACTGGGCGTATTACTCACACTACGTGGGTGATATCTTTGGTGCACCACTCGCAATTGAAGGTTTAATGGCCTTCTTCTTAGAATCGACCTTCATTGGTTTATTCTTCTTTGGATGGGATCGCCTCTCCAAAGTGCAGCACTTATGTGTAACGTGGCTGGTTGCGCTTGGTTCTAATATGTCCGCTCTCTGGATTTTAGTTGCCAACGGCTGGATGCAGAACCCAGTGGGTTCTACCTTTAACTACGAAACCATGCGTATGGAATTGGTTGACTTCGGGGCGTTAATTTTTAACCCTGTTGCGCAAGTTAAATTCGTACACACTGTTTCTGCAGGTTATGTAACGGGTGCTATTTTCGTTTTAGCGATTTCAAGTTATTACTTATTGAAAAAGCAAGACTTGCCATTTGCGCGTCGTTCATTCGCTATTGCAGCAATTTTCGGTTTAGCTTCTACTTTATCTGTAATTCTACTTGGTGATGAATCAGGTTATGAATTAGGTGATGTTCAAAAAACCAAACTCGCAGCAATTGAAGCAGAATGGGATACTCACCCTGCTCCTGCAGCGTTCACTTTATTTGGTATTCCAAACGAAGAAACGCAAACGACAGATTACGCAGTTAAAATTCCTTATGTCATGGGGATTATTGCAACGCGTTCTATCACCGAAGAAGTGACTGGTATTAAAGACCTGATCGCAAACCACGAAGTTCGTATTCGTAACGGTATGGTTGCTTATCAACAACTTGAGCAATTACGTGCGGGCGACCAATCTCCTGAACTTAAAGCTGCATTTGAGCAAACTCAAACCGATTTGGGTTATGGTTTATTGTTGAAAAAATACACGCCAAACGTAGTAGATGCGACTGACGAACAAATTAAAATGGCTGCTGCGGATACTATTCCACACGTACCAAGTTTGTTCTGGGCATTCCGTGCCATGGTAGCTTCTGGTTTCTTAATGCTGTTGTTATTCGCACTTGCAACTTTTGCAGTGGCTAAACGCAACGCAGAAAGCAAACCTTGGTTATTAAAATTTGCGTTATTCTCATTACCATTACCTTGGATTGCAGCGCAAACAGGTTGGTATGTAGCAGAAGTTGGTCGTCAACCATGGACAATTGGTGAAGTACTTCCAACACACTTGTCTGCATCTTCACTCAGCACTGGCGACGTATGGGGCTCAATCATTGCATTGGCAGCGTTCTATACCGTTTTGCTGATTATTGAAATGTACTTGATGATCAAATTCTCACGTCTAGGCCCAAGCTCGCTTCATACTGGTAAATACCACTTCGAGAAAATTGAAGCTGCGAAAAAAGCCAATGAGGAGGCTTAAGCATGATCGAATATGAATTACTCAAAATCATTTGGTGGGTGTTAGTGGGTGTATTACTCATTGGCTTTGCCCTCACCGATGGCTTCGACATGGGCTCAATGGCGATCATGCCATTTGTAGGTAAAAATGACGAAGAACGCCGTGCTGCAATCAACACGATTGCACCGCACTGGGATGGTAACCAGGTTTGGTTCATTACAGCGGGTGGCGCGTTATTTGCTGCTTGGCCAATGGTATATGCAACAGCATTCTCAGGCATGTATTGGGCACTACTCTTAGTTCTGTTTGCCCTATTCCTGCGCCCAGTTGGTTTTGACTACCGCTCAAAACTTGAAAACACCAAATGGCGTACATCTTGGGACTGGGGTTTGGCTGTAGGTGGTGCAGTTCCTGCATTAGTGTTCGGTGTTGCGTTTGGTAATATGTTCCTTGGCGTACCATTTACCCTAGACGAAACTGTACGTTCAACATATACAGGCAGCTTCTTTGCATTATTAAACCCATTCGCTTTAGTGTGTGGTTTAGTCAGCTTGTCTATGCTTTGCGCGCATGGTGGTGCATGGTTAATGCTGCGTACCGATGGTGACTTACGTGCACGCTCTGCAAAAGCAACGCAAATCATGGGCATTGTGTTCCTTGTGTGTTTCTTGGGTGCAGGCGCATGGCTATACTTCGGTGGTATCGAAGGTTATACCCTAGTCACTCCATACGACACGAACGGCGTAGCAAACCCATTGGCTAAAGAAGTTTTAACTAATGCAAACCCAGGTTGGATGAACAACTACTCAGCGTACCCTATTACCATGATTGCACCAATTATGGGCATCTTGGGTGGTATTTTGATTATTCTTGCAGCAGGTAAAAACAAAGCTGGTTTAAGTTTCACAGGTTCATCTTTAGCGGTGATCGGTGCGATTTTAACTGCAGGTTTTGCATTGTTCCCATTCTTAATGCCATCAAGCCTCAACCCAGTTGCAAGCTTGACCATGTGGGATGCGGTATCAAGTAAAAACACATTAACTGTAATGACTGTTGCAGCATGTATCTTCGTACCAATTATTTTGCTATACACCACTTGGTGTTACTACAAAATGTGGGGCGTTATCACCAACAAGCACATTAAAGAGAATTCACACAGCCTTTACTAAGGCTGTGTCTAAGGAGAATAAATTATGTGGTACTTTGCATGGATTCTCGGTATTCTGATGGCATGCTTTGCAGGTGTCTTGAGTGCCCTGTATATTGAATCTCATCAAGACCTTGACGAGGAATAATTAGATGACAGACACTGCAGTGAACGCTGAAACAACAGTTCAAAAACCGAACAAGATTGCGATGGTTATTTCATGTTTATTGGCATTCCCACTCGCAGCTGTACTGCTTCTTCATCCAGCAGCAATGCTGGATGCCAACGGTGAATATAGCCACCGTGCCATGATGTTTATTATGATTGGTATTTCAGGTGGCTTTGTACACGGTGTTGGTTTTATTCCACGCTTTTGGTTTTGGAAATGGTTATTTAGCCCATTTGTGGCTTGGCCATTGATGATTTGGGGTTATTACACTTGGTTTCTTTAATGAGGTGTAAATAAATTCCTTGAAAAGAGCGCAATATGCGCTCTTTTTTATTGGCTTAATATTTAGGAGCCGCAGATCATTCCTCTGCATCTTCACCATATAAAACAGCGTATAAAATTTTGAAACTTACAATCTAAAAGAAGAACTAAGCTCAAAACTCAGGCAGAAAAAAGCCAAACACTACGGTTTGGCTTTTTTCACAACATATTTTCGCACTTGGCAATGATTATGCACCTTGCTTAAAGCATATTGTTATTTCGGCTCAATGGGTGCAAACGGTGCAACCACATCGGCATTCTGCGCACGATGACGCATGAAATGATCCATCAATACAATCGCAAGCATAGCTTCTGCAATTGGCGTTGCACGCACACCTACGCAAGGATCATGGCGTCCTTTGGTCAGTACGTCTGTATCTTCACGGTTTAAATTAATGGTTTTACCAGGTGTAGTAATACTGGCTGTTGGTTTTAAAGCAATCGCAACACGAATATCTTGACCACTAGAAATACCGCCTAAAATACCGCCTGCATGGTTCGCCAAAAAGCCGTCAGTGGTCAGTTCGTCACGGGTTTCATGCCCAAACTGCGCTGCCACTGCAAAACCATCTCCAATTTCAACGCCTTTCACAGCATTGATAGACATCATGGCATGGGCAATATCGGCATCTAAACGATCAAAAACAGGTTCCCCCCAACCCACAGGAACTTTTTCAGCCACAATTTCCAGTTTTGCACCACAGCTTGTA
This sequence comes from Acinetobacter sp. YH12211, assembly GCF_013418015.1. Classification (NCBI taxonomy): domain Bacteria; kingdom Pseudomonadati; phylum Pseudomonadota; class Gammaproteobacteria; order Moraxellales; family Moraxellaceae; genus Acinetobacter; species Acinetobacter sp. YH12211. The sequence goes on along the minus strand of NZ_VPCW01000017.1, from coordinate 15,719 downwards.
CCCTGTTCACGCAAAGACGTTACCAAAGCTTCAAAACGTGGTACAGCATCGGCATCGCCACAGAAAAATGGATTGTTTGGTACTTCGTTCCAATCTAGCTTTTCAGCTTTTTCTGTACCAATTTGAGTGACGTGACCACGAATCACAATTCCAAATTTTTCGAACAGGTATTTTTTTGCAATTGCACCTGCTGCAACGCGCATTGCTGTTTCACGTGCGCTTGAACGTCCACCACCACGATAATCGCGGAAACCATACTTTTGCGTATAGGTATAATCTGCATGCCCAGGGCGGAAAGTCTGTGCAATATTACCGTAGTCTTTCGATTTTTGGTCAGTATTACGAATCAGTAAACCAATTGAAGTTCCAGTGGTTTTACCTTCAAAAACACCTGAAATAATTTCAACTTCATCGGGTTCTTTACGCTGTGTCGCAAACTTAGACGTACCCGGTTTACGGCGATCCAAATCTTTTTGTAAATCTTCTGCAGACAGTTCAATCCCCGGTGGCACGCCATCGACAATCGCCATCAGACCTACGCCATGAGATTCACCACAAGTCGTTACACGGAAAAGTTGCCCTATACTATTACCTGCCACGTCCAACGACTCCTTATGCTTGAACAGATTGAATAAATAAATCGCGATATTGACGGCATTGTGCTGCAGTCAATGCAAAAATACCTGAACCACCTTTTTGGAATTTTAACCAGTGCAAATCAACCGTGTTGAAATTCTGTTTCATCGCCCATTCAGAATTACCTACTTCAATCACAATCAGACCATCTTCAGTTAAGTAATCTGCCGCCTGCGCCAACATTTTACGGACTAAATCTAAGCCGTCTTGCCCTGCTGCCAATGCCAATTCTGGCTCATGATGGAATTCTTCAGGTAAATCTGCCATATCTTCCGCATCAACATACGGCGGGTTAGATACGATTAAATCATACTGATTTTCGGCTGGGATTTTGGCGAATAAATCAGACTCAAGCAACGCCACTTGGTATTGTTTGTTGTGATGTTCACAGTTAATTTGTGCGACTTCCAAAGCATCTTTTGAAATGTCAGTTGCATCGACTTCAGCATCTGGAAAAGCATAAGCCAAAGCAATCGCAATACAACCTGAACCCGTGCACATATCCAAAATACGTTGTGGGGTTTTAGGCGCAGCATTGGCTGGTAAATTGTTATCTGCTTCGCGCATTTGACCTTCTTCATCTAGGCAATATGGCGCAAAACGATTTTCAATTAGCTCGGCAATAGGTGAACGTGGAATTAGAACACGCTCATCGACATAAAATGGTTTTCCGAAGAAATACGCCAAGTTTAATAAGTAAGAAGTTGGTACTTTTTCATTGATACGACGTTCGAGCAAGCTTAAAAATTCAGCTGCTTCGCTCGGCAATAATTTTGCATCTAAAATTTCAGCGTCTGCATTCCAGTCTAAAGACAAAGTTTGTAACACCAATGCAGAACTTTCTGCAAAATAATCTTCTGTACCTTGACCTAAATGTGCATCGTATTGACGTAGTGCTGTAACCCCAAAGCGAATAAAATCACGAATGGTTGATAGGTTTTCAGCAGCTTCCTGCAAATGTTCAGGGCTAATTGTCGGTCGATCCACTTAAGGCGCTCCAAGGTCAAATTTTAAAACGCCTTATGATACCTTGTTTTGCTCGGTTTTATAATGTTTAAGCAGTTTCCAAGTAATTTATTTGCTATGGTTTTACTTATTTGATTCCCACAAACTGACCTTGATAATAATCAGCGCGCTCTGCTGTTTGCAGCAAAACACATTGTGCACGTTGTAATGCGGCAAAATCCCTTTGAGTCGATAAATAACAGCGTTGTTTTACACGGTTTTCCCAAAGTTGATGCTGTTGTTGAATATTACTGGCATTGCCTGCGCTGCGTTTTACATAGGCTTTATAGTGTTTTTTGAGTCGTTTGGTTTGTGCTTTTTGCTCAGTTTTAATACATTTTTGCGATTGGGAAATTTTGCCATAACTATTGTTCATACATTGCGTATAGCCTTGTGAAACGCCATTCGCCCAAACTTGAGCTGTACCCAAAGTCAGCATCCCCAATAGTGTAAATATCCAAACTTTCATATTTTCCCCTGAGCGCAGTCTGTTTTTAAAGCGCGGTAAATTTTCAATATTTTATAATTTTACAAAACCCAAATTGCTGCATTGATGCTACAAGATTCAGGTTAAAAAGCATATAGTCAATCCCCTGCTTTTTATGATTCAGTCTATGATAAATGCACAACAATCATTGAAAAATGTGACAATATCCCAATAATTGAATTACTCATTTTATAGATGAAACTTTCAGCCTTATGAGCTACAAACACAATAATTTGATGGCCATGCGCCAAAGCTATTGGAACGACAACCACTCCGAAGCAGTCTTGATTGAAAAACAATTTTTTCAGCAAATTTTGATTGAAAACGGCATTTTTGAAAATTCGTCATTAGATGATGCCAAATATCTATTTTTTAGTTTGCCCAGCGTGATTATTGTTAAGGGATATGCGCATGGTTTTTTACACGATTCTGTAAAATTGATGATTCTCAAATTTATCCAAGACAACAAAGCGCAATTGATGAAAAAAGCCGAAACCAAAGTGCAATATCGGATGTAAAAGTACTTTTAAGCCGTTTTTCATACTTTTTTCACGAGGAAACTCGTCGTTCAGCAAGTTGAACTTTTTTAATACGTTAAGACGCGCTAATATCCGTTACAATCTAATTTTCCTGCGTATTGCTGATTTAAGGATTGATTTTAATGTCAGATCAGAACGATAAGCTTAAACAACTCAAGACTTCCTCTATGGATCGACGCTTATCCATCGCAAAGGCATCTTTACTTGCAGGAACACGATGGGCAGCCTCGAATGCCACCTCTATGTTTTCAAGCGAAGAAGAAAAAGAACGTAAACGAAAAAAAGCCATGAAAGAACAAGCCGATTACTTGGTGGCTGAAATTGGCAAACTCAAAGGCTCTATCGTGAAGATTGGGCAAATGATGGCGCTGTACGGCGAACATTTTTTACCTGAAGAAATTACGCAAGCACTCAACACGCTGAATAACCAGACTGTCGCATTGGCATGGCCTGCAATTAAACAGCAATTACAGGCACAGTTAGGTGCCAAACTTGATGATCTCACCATTGATCATGAGCCATTAGGTACAGCCTCTTTGGCTCAAGTTCACCGCGCGACCCGCAAGTCGGATGGTTTGGAGTTGGTATTAAAAATCCAATATCCAGGCGTAGCAGATGCGATTGACTCAGACATGAGCCTATTTAGAAATATGCTCAAATTGACACGCATGGTGCCGCAAACCCGTGAATTTGATCAGTGGTTTGATGAAGTGCGTGAAATGATGCATCGTGAAGTCAACTATCAAATTGAAGCGGAAACGACACGTCGTTTTGCTGCCCGTTTAAAAGATGATCCGCGCTACATTGTGCCGCAAATTGTGGATGAATACTGTAGCGACCAAGTGCTGTGTATGACCTTTGAACGTGGCGTACCGATTAACAGCCCTGTCATGCTCTCATTACCTCAAGAACGCCGTAACCAATTAGGCGAAGCCTCTTTAGAAATTGCTGTGCGTGAAGTATTTGAATGGGGCGAAATGCAGACTGACCCGAACTTTGGCAACTACTTAGTTCGCTTAGGTAATGGTGAAGATATTCACGATAAAATTGTACTGCTCGACTTTGGTGCTATTCGTCAATTTGATCAACACTTGCTGACTGTGGCTCGTAATTTGATCAAGGCGGGTTATTACCACGACCCACAAATGATGGTGAATGCCATGACGGGTTATGAGTTTTTTGACAGCATCCCTGAAAGCATTAAACCTGACATGGCAAAAGTGTTTCTATTGGCAACCGAAGCCTTTAGTCACTTAGACAATAACCGCGATTTACCTGCAGGCGTGATAGATGAACAATCGCGCTATGACTGGAAAAAAAGTCAGCTGCATAGCCGTGTCATGCAACAAGCATCTAAATCGATGGCTTCGCGTTACTTTAGTGTGCCGCCTAAAGAATTTATGTTTATTAGCCGTAAATTTATTGGTGCCTACACCTTTATGACCGTGATTGATGCGAAAACCAATGTCCGCAAAATGATTCAAAAGTTTATTTAAGTCCCAACTTTTATTTCTTTGATCAAAGCTGTTATATAGACCTAAATGATTGTTGCCCACTCGATGCAATTGTCATTTAGGTCAATTTATTTTAAAAGCGTAGATTTCTATAAAATTAATAATCTATAAAAATCCACATATTAGTCCAGTTATAAGAAAATTTTTACCGTTTATCTTTGACAATTCTGCATGTCAGCAATGACATAGTTTTTTTATAGTCTGCATGTCAGCATAAAAAACAAGCATTCTCTGTGTAGGACAACACAATCATGAGTCAAATGATAAACAAAGCCCAAGGATTCGGCTTAGCGCTACTCACTAAAATGGCATCGAGTGATCTGCTCGATCAATTCAAATTACGCAAATGGGTTGAACAATCTCTATATCACTCAGCCAAAGCAGGTTTTAAAACCTTTGAAACCACTCAAAAAAATTTTAAAAGCACACAAAAATTACCGCAACAACGACTGACACGTCAATCCAAAGATTTATTTGATTTGTCATTGAGTGAAGAACAGCAAATGCTGGTCGATGCCATGCAGCAATTTGCTACAGAAGTGATCTATCCATTGGCACATCAGGCAGATCATGATGCGAAATTCCCACAAGTATTATGGCAATACAGCACAGATTTAGGTTTGAACACCTATGCTCTGCCCGAAGCTTTAGGCGGTGTTGCCACTGAACAAAATATTGTCAGCCATATTTTAATTGCCGAACAATTGGCACGTGGCGACTTTGGCTTAACCGCAGGATTACTTTCCACATTTGGCGTAATGAATGCCATAACTCGCTGGGGTTCAGAACAGGTTCAAAATCAGTATTTATCTGCGTTTTCCGAAACAGACGCGAACCATCCAACGCCACTTCAAGCCACTTTTGCGATTCAGGAAAATACTGCTGCGTTTAATCCGTATCAGCTAAAAACCAAAGCGACTTTGCAAAATGGACAGTACCTAATTACAGGTGAAAAAACGCTGGTGATTTTGGCCGAAACAGCAGATTTATTTTTGGTTAGTGCAGAGCTAAATGGTCAAGCCGATGTGTTCATTGTGCAACGTGATGCTTCTATTCAATTTAAAGCAGCGCCTGCAATGGGCTTAAAAGCCTGCGAAACGGCGACTTTAAAGTTTAATCAAACCCCTGCGGAGCGTTTAGGCACAGATGATTTCGATTACAGCGCATTTTTAGATTTAGGCAATCTCATGTGGTGCGCCATGGCAGTTGGTTGCTGTGAAGCAGTGAAAAGTTATTGTATTCGCTATGCCAATGAGCGCACTGCATTTGGCGAACCAATTTCACATCGTCAAAGTGTGGCTTTTATGATTGCAGATATGGCCATTGAAATTGAAGCCATGCGCATGCTGTTGCTGAATGCAGCGAGTCTTGCCGAATCGGGTAAAAACTTTCATCGAGAAGCATATTTAGCACGTCTGCTCTGTGCAGAAAAATCTATGCAAATTGCCACCAATGGCGTGCAAATTTTAGGTGGTCATGGCTTTACCAAAGAACATCCTGTAGAGCGTTGGTATCGTGATTTACGTGCGACTGCAATTATGCATTCAGGCTTGCATGCTTAATCTCACACCATCAATAAACGATAGCCAGCTAGAAAAATAAGGAATACATCCATGAATTTACAAAATCCAAAAAAATTCAAAATGTTGGTCGATCAGGCACATGAAGTTGCTTTAAATGTATTACGTCCCATTTCAAGGAAATATGATAAAGCCGAACACGCCTACCCGAAAGAATTAGACATGCTTGCCGCCTTAGTTGATGGTATGAACCAAGCGGGCGATGGCATGAATGCAGGTGCAGCAGTCAACAAACGTGGTGACACATCTACAGGTAACAAAAATGGCGTAAATATGTCTACCGCACTGAGTATTGTCGAAATGTGTTATGGCGATACAGGTTTATTACTCAGTATGCCACGCCAAGGTTTAGGTAATTCTGCGATTGCTGCGGTGGCCAATGAAGAACAATTACAACGCTTTAATGGTGTTTGGGCAGCCATGGCAATTACCGAACCCAACTGTGGTTCTGACTCTGCGGCTATTCGTACCACTGCCACCAAAGTAGACAATGAATATATTTTAAATGGTGAAAAGATTTTTGTGACCTCTGGTGACCGCGCCGATGCCGTTGTTGTGTGGGCAACCTTAGACAAAAAACTGGGACGTGCTGCGATCAAATCCTTTGTTGTGACTAAGGGCACACCTGGCATGACCGTGGAACGCTCAGAACATAAATTAGGGATTAAAGCCTCGGACACAGCAACAATTCGATTTGAAAATTGCCGTGTTCCTGCGAGCAACCTTTTAGGCAATACAGAAATTGATGTTGCCAAAGGGTTTGCAGGTGTGATGGAAACCTTTGATAACACTCGCCCTTTGGTGGCAGCTATGGCCGTTGGTTGTGCCAAAGCCGCTTTAGAGCGGATTAAGGAAATTTTTAAAGACCAATTAGATGCAAATTATGCCACGCCCTATTTACAGTGTTCACATATCGCAGCACAGACTTATCGGATGGAAGCAGAATGGGAAGCCGCACGTTTATTGATGCTCAAAGCAGCATGGATGGCAGACAATAAACAGCCTAACTCACGCGAAGCTTCTATTTCCAAAGCCAAAGCTGGTCGCGTGTGTAATGAAATCACGCTCAGGTGTGTCGAGTTAGCTGCATCGGTGGGTTATAACGAAGATGAGTTATTGGAAAAATGGGCACGTGATTCGAAAATTTTAGATATTTTTGAAGGTACGCAACAGATTCAGCTATTGATTATTGCCCGTCGTGAATTAGGTAAAAGTTCGAGTGAGCTCAAGTGATTTTATGATTTAAGGCATATAGTAAAGTAAGATAAAAGACAGATTTTCATAGAAATATTGCTATAAATTTCTGTCTTTTTCGATATAAATTAATCTTCAGGTGAAAAAATTGCGATATATCTTGCTAAAACCTCATCCAAAACATCTGCGTGCGAGGATTCTAAAAACCGCGCGTGTCTAGCTTCAAAATCTAAAGCTCTAGATTGATCACAACGCACAATACCTGTAGTTTTCCCACCAATAAGCTCTACAGCGAAACCCATATTTCGTGCAAAGTTTCCACCAGAAGTAATAGGCAAAACAATCGGCATTTTAGTAATAAGATTAAATGACTTAGGTGAAATAACAAATACAGGTCGCTTACCTTGTTGTTCATGTCCAAGTGTTGGATCTAATGAAATCAAATAAATATCGCCTTGATTCATTAGATTTCTTCTCGCCCAACTGCTTTTACATCATGCCACGCATCTTGCTCTAATGCTAAAGCTTGATGCTCTTGCAGCAAGTCAGCCAATTTATAAGATGGCTTCGCTTTAGGTTCGACCACTAACTTACCATTCACAATGCTCAGAGAAACTTCCTTTCCCGCATCTAAACCTAAACTTTTTAATAATGTAGGCGGTACGGCAAGCATGACCGAACCACCTACTTTTCTCAAGTTTGTATGAATCATACCCACCTCAATATTATATAAATATATAACTTTATTATGCGCCAAAATGAGATGAAGTCAATTCATAGTAAGATGAGTGAAAATAGACATCAGGTATACATCTCAATCTTTCCTTTGAAAGATATATACAAAAGAAATATCAAAATGAATATTAAAAAATAATCTTAATAATTCAATCAATTATCCACCACACCAAATTTCTTAAAAATTCGTGCACGGCGTTTAGGCTGAATATTGGCTTTGTTTAAATTGCCTTGATAATGTTCAAATACACGTTTATCCATAATTTTAAACCACAAAGGTGGAATCATGGCAGGCAGCAACATGCTGGCATAACCGCTTGGTAATTCAGGCGCTTCATCAAAATGTCGCAAAGCCTGAAATGGTCGGGTTGGATAAGCATGATGATCGGAATGACGCTGTAATTGATACAAAAACAAATTGGTCACAATATTGTTATTATTCCAGCTGTGTTCAGGCATAGTGCGCTCATATTTGCCATGCGCATCTTTTTGTCTAAGCAAGCCATAATGTTCTATATAATTAATTATTTCAAACAGGCTAATGCCATAAAAAGCCTGTGTCGCCAAATACGGAATGATCCCAGTACCAAAACGCGCCAACAATGCAGCATGAAATGCCGCACTCATGCCCCAGCCTTGTAATAATTCATTGTCTTTCGACCAAAAACTTTTGCCTTTACGTTTTAAACGCTGAGTTTCAATTTGCAGTGCAGACTTAAACGAACCTTTTACCGTGCGGGGCCAAAACTCATAAAATGTTTCTCCCATACGTGAAGATGCAGGGTCTTCAGGTGTCGCAGCACGTTTATGATGCCCATACGGATGCTCAACCCGAAAATGGTTATATCCTGTTGGTGCTAAAGCCAAATGTGACAGTAAGTGATCTATTTTTGAAGATTTATGGCTGAGTTCATGCGCAGTATTGACAGCAATACCATTCACCATCCCCATGGAAATACCCAGAAAAATTTTATCGACTAACGAGGTTTGTGGCCGTCCAACCAAATAAGCTGCATAAATATTGGCGGCATATTGCAAAGGAATAAAACTTTTCACCAAACGCGAATAATACCGATCTTCCTCAAGTCGTTTCACATCTTCATTGCTTGGGTTATTGGCATCTTGACCAATTAAAGTATCAATTGTTGGAATAATCACATGCAATAATAAAGGGCCACCTAGAGCAAAAACTTTTTTCGCAGGCTTCGGAGCGAATTGATAACCCGCCAAAATCCCCATCCCCAATACAGGTAAAAATGGGCTGATCAACCATAAATAACGCTTTTTATCGAGTTGAGCCGCGCTTTTATAAGGAAAATCCTGTTCCATCTCTTTAAGCAAATGAAGTGGTGCGTTCATCTTATTTTCTTCCTTCTACGCTGTTCTACCTATATATTTGAGGAAAGACACGAGAATGAACAGTTGCAGACGTCCAAAAAAGCTATGCAAAAGTCTTTGGCGCAAAAATGCGCTATATTGTCCTGAAATCACAGGTTTATTTTTTATAATGATTTATGCTTAAAATATGGATGCTTTAAGTAAAATTTTTGATGATATACATCTGCACCAATCAGAATATATCTATTTAAATCCTCAAGGAGATTGGTCATTTCAATATCGTGACCAAGGGGCAATGCTGGCTTATGTAGTACTACAAGGCTCGCTGCATATCCATTTATCTGCACAGACACACCTTCACATTGATGCAGGTGATATTGTCCTGATTCCATCGGGTTGCAGTCATTACGCAAGTGCAACTGCAGACACTCACTGGACAGAACACTTTGATATTTCGGATTTATTTCAAATTCAGTCACAGCAGTCAATAAATTTTGGCACGATAAATCACACACAAGCTGAAGACGCATTTATTTTGGTGATTCAATGCCACATGGACACCACCATGGCAAAACCGCTTTTAAGTGCCCTACCCGAATATCTGCATATTCCGCATATCATGTGCAGCACAGCGCCCGAGTGGTTACAAATTGGCTTGCAATTTTTAGCGGTGGAAAGTCATCAAATCCGACTGGGACGGGATAAAATATTAGATCACTTGGTCAGTATTTTACTGATTGAATGTGTGCGTGATTATATTTTTCAGCTTGATGACTCAAATAACTGGCTCGGCGCTTTGGCACATCCTGAACTTTCCAATGCGCTCGCAGCTATTCATGGTCAACCCGAAAAAGCATGGACGGTAGAAAGTTTGGCAGAACAATGTTGCATGTCACGTTCTAAATTTGCCAATTTGTTTAATCAGGTAATTGGTGAGCCGCCTTTGGCATACTTACAACAACATCGGCTACGCTTGGCATCGCATTATTTACAGCAAGGACAATTGTCGATTCAACAAATTGCCCATCGTGTCGGTTATTCTTCCGAAACCGCCTTTAGCCAAACTTTTAAAAAGCAATTCGAGCTAACACCTAGCCAGTATCGGCAGCAGTTTCAAAACAACAATGCAATCACGAAATGAACAGTTTAACGATCTAAAATCGCCAAAATTGCTTGTGCAGGGTCTTCGCTATTATCGGACAATAATTGCTTATGCATAGTGATATGTTGCATCACTTGAATTTGTGCAGTTTCGATATAAATTAACTTTTCAATTTCTGCTGCCAAACGCTCAGGCGTTGCATCATCCTGAATTAACTCCTGAATCACCTTTTTACCTGCAATAATATTTGGCAATGAATAATAAGGAATTTTCACCAACAGTTTCGCAATCCAGTACGTAATGCGATTGAGCTTATAAAACGTAACCATTGGACGATGTAATAGCATCGCTTCTAACGTCGCCGTGCCTGAAGCCAGTGCAATCATATCGGACGCATTCATTACCTGACGACCAATTTTGGATTCTGTGCCACGATTTTCTATCAATTGCACTTTGTCTTGTAATGCACTCGGATAAGACTGCAGTAACGCTTCAATTTGTTGTTTACGTGCATCATTAATTGCAGGAATTAGAAACTTAAACTGCGGATATTTTTGCGTCAAAATATAAGCCGCATCTAAAACTAACGGCCCTAAACGCTCAATTTCACCACGTCGACTACCGGGTAATAACGCAATATATTGTTGCTGTTGGTCTAGACCCAATTCTTGTTTTGCTGCAGCAATTGGATTTTCCAACGGCAACTGACTCGCCAAAGGATGTCCGACAAAGGCTGCAGGCACATCCCATTTTTTAAAAAAGGCTTTTTCAAACGGAAATAAACACAGTACCAAATCTATACTGGCTTTAATGCCATGTACCCGACCTTGTCGCCATGCCCATACCGAAGGACTGACATATTGCACGGTTTTAATCGGCAAGTTTTTCTGTTTTAAACTTTTGGCAAGACGTAAATTAAAATCAGGCGCATCAACTCCGACAAAGACATCGACGGGATGTTGAGTCCACTTTTCGACCAAACCATCCCGTACTGCAAAGAGTTTTTTCAAATCTTTCAGCACTTCAACAATGCCCATTACCGATAAAATATCCATCGGATAATAACTTTTAAAACCTTCCGCAATCATTTGTGGGCCACCAATGCCTTCAAACTCTGCATCAATGCCTTGCTCACGAAAACGTCGCATGAGTTGTGCCCCTAAAGTATCACCCGATACTTCTCCCACAACGATACCTATTTTAAGTTTCCGATTTTGCAAGCGTTTTATCCTCTAAATTTTAATTGATATGAATTTTTCATATTTTAGCATAGCCACTGTATTTTGTAAGAAACAGAAAGTAAGCCGTGGCTTGAATCTGCGATCTTTTGCACTGATTTTCCACATTGACTATATCTGTTTTAAGAATAAGTAAATCATTAATCAAGACAACAGCTTATTGCCAAAAGTCATAATATATTCACGATTTTTGACTTCGGCATATCTTCATGGTTGGTCCTTTAGAGTTTATTTTGGCAGGTGTATTGGTCGGCTTCTGCGTGGGTGTGACTGGCGTAGGTGGCGGTTCACTGATGACTCCCATTCTGATCAGCTTGTTTAAAATTGAACCGCATATCGCAATTGGAACAGACCTACTTTATGCCGCCATTTCAAAATTCTGCGGCTCATTGGTTCATGCCAAAAAAATGAATATTGTATGGCCCATTGTCATTTGGCTTGCGGTGGGCAGTATCCCTGCTTCATTTGCGACCCACTGGGTTTTAGAGAATTATTTAAGCCAATCTACCCATTACAAAATGGTACTGACCGTGGTACTGGGCTTTATGTTGACCTTAACTGGCATCTCAATTGTGTTTCGCAGTCAAATTGAAACGTTTTTTAATAAATACCATAAACAAGAATTGCCCGATATGACCCAAGACCTTGAAAAGGTCAAACTACAGGCTGCAGATAAGCGTGCCCTCATTGTAATTATGGGAGTTGTACTGGGTGTATTTGTCACACTTTCTTCAGTGGGTGCAGGTGCTTTTGGCATCATGGCATTGGTGCTGATGTTCCCGAATCTACCGATGATTCGTATTATCGGTTCAGATGTCGTGCATGCCGTCTTGCTTACCCTAGTTGCAGGCTTAGGTCACATGAGTTCAGGCAATGTCGACTTTCACCTATTGGTTTGGTTGTTGGTTGGCTCGATTCCTGCAATTGTGGTGGGAACTTTAGTCAGTTCACGTTTACCTGAAAAAGTGATTCGTAAAGTTTTAGGGATTACCCTATTTGTGATTGGTATTAACTTTATGGTGAATCCTGTCAAATCTAAGCCTGTAAGTACACCTGAAACAGCGGCTGTGATTTCTGAAGCACAATCCAAGCAATAATTAACAAACTAAGTTTGAATATAATTTATAGAAATGGGCAGTTTAATTTATCTGCCCGATTCACCACTTATTTTTTAAAGAAGTATTCATCTTTTTATAACAAAATACAGTGAAATTCATGTTATATTCAGACTATTAAACAATCTTTTGTATGATCAAACCAGTGACGGCAATGAATACTTTACAGTCTAATCCTCTTACACAATCAGACATCGATGACGTGAATATTAAAAGTATTCAGCCACTCGTGACTCCTGCAGAATTAAAAACTGAGTTACCTTTGACTGAAACTGCTTATCAAACCGTTCTTCATGGTCGTGAAACTATCCGCAATATTTTAGATGGTAAAGACAAGCGTCTATTTGTGGTCATTGGCCCATGTTCTATTCACGATCCTGTTGCTGCACACGAATATGCAGATCGTTTGAAAGTTTTAAGCGAAAAAGTAAAAGACTCTCTTTACATTGTCATGCGTGTTTATTTTGAAAAACCACGTACTACTGTGGGCTGGAAAGGCTTAATTAACGATCCAGACATGAATGACTCGTTCAATATTGAAAAAGGCTTACGCCTTGGCCGTAAACTTTTACTTGAGCTAAATGAAAAAGGCTTACCGTGTGCGACTGAAGCACTAGATCCAAACTCGCCACAGTATTATCAAGATTTAATTTCTTGGTCTGCAATTGGTGCACGTACTACAGAAAGCCAAACACACCGTGAAATGTCTTCAGGTCTTTCATCGCCAGTTGGTTTTAAAAATGGTACAGATGGCGGTTTAACAGTTGCAACTAACGCTATGCAATCGGTAAAACATGGTCACAGCTTCTTAGGTCTGAATGATCAAGGTCAAGTTTCTGTAATTCGCACCAGCGGTAACCCATATGCACACGTGGTTTTACGTGGTGGTAATGGCAAACCTAACTACGATGCTGGCTCTGTTGCAGAAGCTGAAAATGCTTTAACTAAAGCCAAAGTTAGCACCAAAATCATGATTGACACCAGTCATGCCAACTCCAACAAAGACCCATTCTTACAACCGCTGGTATTAAAAAACATTACCGAGCAAATTGTTGATGGTAACAAGTCTATTGTAGGCATTATGGTCGAAAGTCACCTTAAAGGTGGTCGTCAAGATATTCCTGCAAACTTATGCGATTTAGAGTATGGTAAATCTGTGACTGATGGTTGTATCGACTGGGAAACCACAGAAAAAGCATTACTTGAAATGCATGAAGCATTAAAAGACGTTTTAGCAAATCGTTAAGATTTAAAAACGCCATCTTCATGATGGCGTTTCTATTTGTTGCATAGGAAATGACCTGCCATGAATGAACTTGAAACTCAACTTAGCCAAATTAAAAAATTCCAGTTTGTTCATGAACGCCTGTTTACTTCAGGTCAACCTACCGCAGACGAATTAAAACAAATTAAAGAATATGGTATTGGCACTGTCATTAATTTGGCTGAAAGTGATGCGGAACACGCCCTTCCCCATGAAGACAAAATTTGTCTGGATGTTGGACTAAACTATATTCAACTGCCAATTTCATGGGAAACACCATCCTCTGATCAATGTTTATTATTGCTCGATTTGGTCAATCATTTATTAGAAAGCCAAATGGTGTGGGTACATTGCAGCAATAACAACCACGTCAGTAGTTTAATGTATTTGTATCGTCAATATTTTATGGATGTGGATATTGCAACGGCTCAAGACTTTTTACATGATATCTGGAAACCCAATGAAACTTGGACAGGCTTAATTCACGCCGTTTCTTTGCAATTACAAGGTCGTAAAGCCACGCAAGATTTACAACAAGCTTTAGAATCTGCTGAACTTTCTTAATTCAGCAGATTGTATAGATAAAATTCTAACGCGATTATTTTGTATGAGAAATCAATACAATCGCTGTTGCTAAAATACCTTCCTGACGCCCAGTAAAACCTAATTTTTCAGTGGTTGTCGCTTTGATACTGATTTGTGTGACCTCTACATCCAATACATCAGCGACACTTTGGCGCATTTCTAGCGTATGCGGTGCAAGTTTAGGACGTTCGCACGCCACAGTAATATCGGCGTTATTCAGTTTATAGCCACGGTCTAAAATGAGTTGATAAACCTGTTTAAGCAATACCCGACTATCTGCACCTTTATAATTTGGATCGGTATCTGGAAAATGCTGCCCAATATCCCCCAGCGCCAAAGCACCTAATAATGCATCGCATAGTGCATGCAGCACTACATCACCATCTGAGTGTGCTTTTAAACCTTGTGTATGAGGAATTTGAACACCTGCAAGCGTCACAAAATCTCCCGCTTCAAAGGCATGAACATCTAATCCTTGTCCAATACGAATCTGTGCAACCATGTTCAACTCCTGTAGAAATAAATCATTGAAATCTTGTATTCATACTTTCGATTTCGCTATATTAGACCTAGCGCAACATAGTGAAAGTATAAGCGATCATGCTGTTGAAATCTGAGATTCATCTTATCAAAAACTTAAGTACACTGCTGTTATTTGGCTGTTTATATTCATCTTTCTCTTATGCACAAGGGATTGATTGTAGATCTACACCCAATAAAAAGTTGGCGCAGGTGTGCACAGAAAATTTCTCAGAATTGCGTGAAAAATTAAGTGATCAACATTTAACAGCTTATTTGATGAGTGATGCGCCTATTCGCTTGTTAGAAGATACTCAGCAATTGTGGATCCAACGCTTACAGCAATGCAAAAGCTTAAATTGTTATACTCAGCAATTTGATTTTAGAATTGATCAACTGAATTTTTTCACTTCAATGAATCAAAGCATGACTCAACATTATTTAAAATATGAAAATGGTCAATTTGCTGCACAACCCGTACATTTACAAATTCATCAACTCAATAAAAACAGCATTAAAATTGAAGGTATTGCTTATCGCAATCCAAATAACCGCCTTGAAAGCCAAAGTATTGCCTTTTTAGCTTATACAACACCTGATCAAAAAAACAAAATCATCGACAATGAGCACGATTGCAGTTATGAGTTTAATTATTCTAAAGCAATCTTAAAAATTCAAACCAAACAAAAAGGTTGTGAACGCTTTGCGGGCATCTATCGTTTATACGATTAATGCTGAACATTGACATACTCCCACCACTTTCGTTTTCACTCAAGTGGGGGATTCTAAAAGCAAAGCTCTTAGGCGACTTCCTCACGGATTTCGCTTGCTTTCTGCTTCTTAGGGCGACCTTTACCGCATCCACCCT